>JAICEG010000065.1 GCA_025924295.1 Vicinamibacteria bacterium | reverse complement strand
TCGCTCATCAAGGAGACGGCTGGCCGGGCCGTTGCTCTCGATCCGGATACGTTCACATCACCCCACACATGGGAGGCCGCGCAGATGGCGGCTGGTGCCGCCGTCAGCGCAGTTGAGCACGTGCTCGATGGCGGGGCGGGTGCGCGGGCCTTTGCGATGGTCAGGCCCCCCGGGCATCACGCGGAACAGGGCAGGGCGATGGGCTTCTGTTTCTTCAACAGCATCGCCGTGGCTGCCGCGCATGCCAGGGCGCGGGGGATTGCGCGCGTCGCGATCGTCGACTTCGACGTCCATCACGGCAACGGTACGCAGTGGAGCTTCTATGAAGACCCCAGCGTCCTGTTCGTGTCGTCGCACCAGTATCCGTATTACCCGGGAACCGGCGCCGCGGGGGATATGGGTAGAGGCAGTGGAGCCGGGTTCACGTTGAACGTGCCCTTGTCGGCAGGCGCGACCGACGCCGACTACGAGGTCGCCTACTCACGGCTCGCGTTTCCGGTGCTCAAACAGTTTCGACCGGAGCTCATTCTGGTGTCGGCCGGCTTCGATGCCCACATGGACGATCCGCTGGCCGGCATGCGCCTCACCAGCGAGTACTTCGGACGGCTCATGCATGCGCTCACCGATATCGCCGACGAGTTCAGTCGCGGTCGGCTCGTGGCGATCACGGAGGGTGGCTACGATCTGGCCGGGCTGGCGTCGAGCCTGCGTGCGTCGATCGCTGCGCTCGCCGACTCGGCGCCGAAGCTCGATGCGCCCGGCGGCCCTGCCCCGCGTGGCGAAGCGGCGATCGAGGCCGTCACGCCGCATGTCTCGAAATACTGGAAGTTATAATGGGGTCGGGAGTCATTTGATCAGGACAGTCGTCGGCGAACCGACACGGGCTGTCCTCAAGAAATGACTCCCGACCCCCTTACAGATTTGATCAATGGCCGACTATCACCCGCAGGAACTCGACAACAAGTGGCAGAAGCGATGGGCGGAGGCGCGCGCCTTCGAGGTTGCCATCGATCCGTCGCGGCCGAAGTTCTACTGCCTCGAGATGTTCGCGTACCCGTCCGGGCATGCGCATGTCGGCCACGTGCGGAACTACATCATCGGCGACGTCATGGCGCGCACCAAGCGGATGCGCGGCTACAACGTCCTCCATCCGTTTGGCTGGGATGCGTTCGGCCTGCCGGCCGAGAACGCGGCGATCAAGAGCGGCATCCACCCGGAAGTGTCGACGCGCGGCAACATCGCTCACATGAAGGGCCAGTTGCAGCGCCTCGGCATCAGCTATGCCTGGGAGCGCGAGATCGCCACGTGCGACCCCGAGTACTACAAGTGGAACCAGTGGCTGTTCATCCGGATGTTCGAGAAGGGGCTGGCGTATCGACGCAAGTCGTCCGTGAACTGGTGTCCCGTCGACAACACGGTCCTCGCAAACGAACAGGTCGTCGACGGTGGCTGCTGGCGCTGCGGTACACCGGTTGAGACCCGCGATCTCGAGCAGTGGTTCTTCAGGATCACGGCGTACGCCGACGAACTGCTCGACGCGACGGCGCACCTGACGGGCTGGCCCGACAAGGTGCTCACGATGCAGCGGAACTGGATCGGGCGGTCGGAGGGCGCTCGTGTGAAGTTTCCGCTCGAGTCGACGGCCGAGTCCCGGCTCCCGTCCGAGTCGATCGAGGTCTTCACGACGCGGATCGACACGATCTTCGGTGCGACGTTCGTCCTGCTCGGTCCGGAGCATCCGCTCGTGGCACGTTTCGCGGATCTCTCGCCGGATCCAGCAGGCTTCAAGCGGAAGGCACTGGAATTCCGCATGCAGGACCGCGCCGCTCGTATCAGCGGCGAGATCGAGAAGCAGGGCTTCGACACGGGATTTCGTGCGATCAATCCGTTCACGAAGCAGCCAGTACCGATCTGGGTCGCCAACTTCGTGCTTGGTGAGTACGGCACCGGCGCCGTGATGGCGGTGCCCGCACACGACGAGCGCGATTTCGAGTTCGCACGGAAGTTCAATCTGCCGGTGCGTGTGGTCGTGACCCCTGACGGCAAGCCCGCCGCGAGCGACACGATGACGGAGGCCGGGGCCGTCTACGGCACGCTCGTCGACTCCGGGGAGTTCAGCGGCCTCGCCTCAGAGGATGCGCAGAAGCAGATGATCGCCTGGGCGCGCGAGCGCGGCATCGGCGAGGGCACCGTTCAGTTCCGGCTCAAGGACTGGGGCATCTCGCGGCAGCGCTACTGGGGCACGCCGATCCCGATGATCTACTGCGAGAAAGACGGGATCGTCCCTGTTCCTGACGATCAACTCCCGGTGGAGTTGCCGAAGATCGCGCAGTTCACCGGGCGCGGCGACTCGCCGTTGGCGCAGGTCCCGGAGTTCGTCAACGTGAAGTGCCCGAAGTGCGGCGGACCGGCTCGCCGTGAGACGGACACGATGGATACGTTCGTCGACTCGTCCTGGTACTTCTACCGCTTCGCGGATCCGCACAACGACAAGATGCCGTTCGATCCGGCGACGCTGAAGTACTGGCTGCCGGTCGACTTCTACAGCGGCGGCGTCGAACACGCCATCCTGCACCTCATTTACTCGCGCTTCTTCGCGCGCGTGTTCCGCGACCTCGGCCTGGTCAGCCATGACGAGCCGTTCACGCAGCTGCTCACACAGGGCATGGTGCTCAAGGACGGCAACGTCATGTCCAAGTCGAAGGGCAACGTTGTCGACCCGGACACGATGCTGCAGAAGTTTGGCGCCGATGCTCTTCGTCTGTACGTGATGTTCGTGGCGCCGCCAGAGAAGGAAGTCGAGTGGACCGATACCGGGCTCGAGGGCAGCTTCCGCTTTCTCGCGCGTGTGTGGCGGCTCGTCGATCACTGGGCAGGTGTCGTCACGAACGGACGCGCCACGACGGCCACCGATGACCTCTCGACCGCCGAGCGGGCCGTGCGGCGGAAGACCCACGAGACGATTCGCCGGGTGACGACCGACATCGAGTCGCGTCAGCAACTCAACACGGCCGTGTCGGCGTTGATGGAGCTCGTCAACGAGTTGTACACCTTCAGCGAGCAGACCGAAAGCGGAAGCCCGGCCAGGCATGTCTCCGGGTCGACGCAGACCAGTGTGCTCGAACGCCCGGGAACGATTGCCGTCGTGACCGAAGCGGTGGACGCGCTGGTGCGAATGCTGGCGCCATTTGCGCCGCATACCGGCGAAGAGCTCTGGGAGATGCTCGGCCACAAGGGTGGCCTGTCGGCGACGACGTGGCCGGCGTTCGACGCCGAGGTTGCCAGGGCAGAAGAGATCGTCGTGCCGGTGCAGATCAACGGGAAGGTTCGCAGTCGTCTCACCGTGTCGGCGACGGCGACGGAGTCGGAGCTCGAATCGCTTGCGCTCGGCGATTCGGCCGTGAAGGCGCATACTGTGGGGAAGGCGATCAAGAAGGTCGTCGTCGTGAAAGGAAAACTGGTATCCCTCGTCGTTCAATAGCTGACAGTTCACGGTTCAAGGGTTCAGGGTTCAAGGTTCGCCAGGTTCAACACGTGTTCACACGGTTCTCAATGTTCGCGGTTGTCCTCGTGCTCGGAGGCATGGCGTCGGGGTGTGGCTACGCCCTGGCTGGGCGCGGCTCGTTCCTGCCCGACTACATTCAGGTTGTCGGCATCCCGCAGTTCGAGAACCGCAGCAGCTTCTCGCAGGTTGAGCAGGTGCTGACCGACAAGGTACGCACCGAGTTCATCGGTCGCGGCAAGTACCGTGTCATCCCCGATGAACCGGGAGCCGATGCCATCCTCTCGGGCGAGGTGTTGGCGATTAGCGTCCAGCCTGTCGGCCTGACTGATCAGGCCCTGGCGTCCCGTTACCTTTTCACGTGGACGTTGAGGGTCACGTTCACCGATACGCGGACGAGCGAGGCGCTGTGGTCGAACGATGCGCTGACCTTCCGCGGCGAGTACGAGCTCTCGACACGTGGTGGTGACACGACGACCCTGGGATCGACGCTCGTCGACCAGGAACGAAGCTCGGTGGATCGCATTGCCACCGACGTCGCTCGCTCCGTCGTGACGGCGATTCTCGAAGCCTTTTAACCGAGAGCTCGCTTGTGTTTGGAGGCCTCAATGTTGATCGATGTGACTACACCGCCTGTTCCGGTCGGGTCGGTCGTGGTCATCACCACCGAACACAAGCGAGTGTCTGAGTAGATCTCTGCGATCTGTGCCTCCTCTGGCCACATCGGTTCTTCGCACACAGATCTCATCCGGTGAGACCGCGCCGCTCTACGCGCTCGTTGGCGGCGACGAGATCGAGAAGTCCGCCGTGGCGGCGGAGTTGGCCGACATGGTCGACGAGGGGCTGCGCGCCTTCAACGTCGAGCGGATGTACGGCGGCGAGATGAAGGTGCACGAGCTCATCGACGCCGCGAACACGCTGCCGATGATGGTGCCGCGTCGCGTGGTCATCGTGCACGAGGCCGAGAAGCTGTTCGTCCCGAAGCGCGAGAGCAAGGCCGCCGACGAAGAGCTCCAGAGGCTCGAGGAGTTCCTGCAATCACCAGCCGAGACCACGACCATCGTGTTTGTCTGTGGTGCGCTCGACATGCGACGGCGGATCGTCAAGAAACTGGTGAACGTCGCGCAGGTCGTCAACTGCGGCCTCATCGAGAACGAAGCCGACGCGGAGCGATGGGTGAAGGTCCGCGCGGCGCGCGAGGGCATCACGCTCGACCCGGCAACGCCTCGAGCGCTCGTCGCGCGGGCCGGCCTCGATGTCGTCCGCTTGCGCGCGGGGCTGGAACGCGTCAGCCTCTTCGCGATGGGGCAGCCCGCGATCACGCCTGATGATGTGCGTGAGGCCGTGCCGGCCGGGCCGGAGGCCCACACCGATTTCGGCATTGCCAATGCGATTCAGCGGAATGACGTGCGCGAGGCGCTGCGGGAAGTGGGACGCTCGCTCGACTCGGGCATGGTCCCCTTCTTCATCCTCGGGCAGCTTCGGATCGCGGCGTTGCGGCTGCCGTCCAAACGCATCAAGCCGGCGGTCGAAGCCGTCTTCCGGACGGACATCGCCCTGAAGTCCTCAGGCGGCGATGCCAGGATTCTGATCGAGCGACTGGTTGTCGAGATGTGCGAGGAGCAGAGGGGACCGCTCAGGCGTTAGCTTTTTGCAGTCGCGCTGAGAGTCGCGACTTGTAGCGACCAGCCGTGTTGCGATGAATGATGCCCTTGGTGGCCATCTTGTCCACCAGCGACACTGTCTGACTGAGCGCTTCCTTCGCAGCCGACACGTCCTTGGCGTCGAGCGATGCCCGGATCGCCTTGAGTGCCGTTCGCAGCTTGGACCGCAAGGTGCGGTTGTGTTCCCGGCGACGGACGTTCTGTCGATTTGCTTTCAGTGCGGACTTGGTGCGCTTGGCCACGGTTAGGGCGTCCTCTCAATCGGCTGAATATTCTCGAAGTTACAAAGGGTTGATTGTACCACGTAGCGTCCGGCTTCAGTCGGACCAGGGTCACTGCGGTTGCAGGATGTCCATGGCCAGCTTCCATTGGCCATCCCGTTCACGAACCCAGATGCGCACGTAAAAACCGCTCTCGGTCGCGCCGCGCCCCTTCCTGGCATAAGTGCCCCACGAATAGCCCAGGTCACCCGATCGTGCCGCCTCGGTAAACCTGGTGTCGGCGGCCATGAAGGCCGGTTGCGACCCGAGCCACTGGAGGATCGATTTTTCACCGACGACCGGCATCACGTTCTGGCGATGCAGGCGGGCAAACGTCGCCAGGTTGGGTCGATAAGCACGCACCGGGTCACGTCGCAGTTCCGCGTTCAACAGTCCATCAGCCGTCCCCAGCGGTGGAGTCGTTTCATCGTAGTCGCCGGTGAACCGGTTTTTCTGCGGTACCCGCGTAAAGCCCTGGGGAAACGGCACGGCACCCGGCGTGTCGATACCGACGTCCATCACGACCTTGAAGGAACCATCGCGCTGCCGCTTCCAGACAGTCGTGTAGTTCGAATAGCGCGGCTTGCCACCGTCGCGCGACTTGCGGACGTTCCGGACGGGTCCGGTGAGAAAGCCGAGATCACCGCTCCCCGCGACGTCACCGAATCGCGGCTCCCAGATCAGTTGCAGGTCTGGAGGTGGATCGGGGTTCTTCGCGATCTGATCACGGGCGAGGCCGACCTGGCCTTGAGCGAAACCGATCGCCTCTGGCGCGAAGTATTCGAGGAATGCCTGCTTCCAGCCGATGACGAGCGCGCGCGCGGCGAAGGCGCGTTCGGCCTCAATCATCTGGGTGAGCGCCTGCGGCAGCGGTTCGGGGCTTTGTGCGCTGATGATGCTCGTGGCGGCGAGCATGGCCGCAGTAATCCAGGCCGCACGACCGCGGAGGAACGCAGTCACAGAAGCACTATAGAGCAGCTGCGTGTGAAGTTCAGCGGCTGACGATCTGGAATGAGCCCGCGGACGGCTTCTCGGACGAATATCGCGGCACGGCGCGACCATCCACTAGTTCGATCGTCTTGTAGATGATGAGCTTGCGCTTGGGACCGGGAGCAGGCTCACCAGCGGCCGCGCCCACCTTCCGGACGTAGTCGCGCGTTTCCCGATAGGGAGGCACGCGCCGGCCGTACTTCGCGACGGCGCCCGATCCGGCGTTGTACGCCGCGAGGGCCAGTTCCTCGTTGCCGTCGTACTCATCGAGGAGCAGACGGAGGTAGTCGGTCCCGCCGCGGATGTTCTGCGCCGGATCCCATGGGTTGTTGACGCCCAGGCTACGCGCCGTAGCCGGCATGAGTTGCATCAGCCCCATGGCGCCCTTGGGCGAAAGCGCGCGCGGATTGAACCCTGATTCGACCTGGATGACGGCGCGCACCAACTCCGGCCTGAGCGAGCGGCGGGTGGCGTGCTCCTGAATCAGCGGCTCGAACCGATCGTGTTCGGACTGATCCTCGACCGGACGGGTCGTGACGTAGGACGGTGCCCCGGCGACCCTGTAGACATCGGTCGGCGCATCGATCGCGCGATCCGACAGCACCAGCGTTCCGTTGGCGTCCCGCCAGGCATAGATCTGCGCATCGGCCTGCGAGGGCCAGGTCGAGACGGCTACTGCCGCGAGTAGAAATGCGCGAAATCGCATACCGGGTCGCAGTTCGTGGGGGTTTCAGGTCTTATCGGTCCGACCGGTGAGTCTCTTGATGCTCGAGCGGCCGAGGCCGGCGGGGAAGGGTGCGCGACAGGGCAAAACCCGGAAATGTGGTGTACAACTCACGGGGCGAAAGGGGTCAGACCCCTTGATAGCGAGTCACTCAACGGGTCTGACCCCTTTCGCCAGTTCGGTGCTGTACCGGGCGCCGGAGCGAGGACGACGTGATGTTTGGGCAGGGGTGGCTGCGGCAACCGCAGCGCATGTGGTTGCGGCGAGCCTCCTTTCAGATTCATCTGTGGATTGGCCTGGCCATCGGCCTGTACCTCGTCATGCTCAGCGTCACGGGCAGCGCGCTGGTGTATCGCAACGAAATGGATCGCTATTTCGCGACGCCGCGACCCGCCTATGAACGGGACCGCCAGATCCTCACTCCTGACGAACTGCGCGCCATTGCCGAGCGCGCCTATCCGGGCTACACGATTACCCGTCTCGGCGACAGGATTTCCCGTCGCAACCCGACACTGGAGGTCTGGCTCGAGCGCGATGGCGAGAAGAAGGAGCGGCTCTTCAACCCGTACACGGGAGAGGAACTCGGCGACTCGGTGACCAGGGGTGAGCACTTCGTGCTCTGGCTCGCGCGCCTCCATGACGACCTGCTCTTCGATCGCGAAGGACGTTTCTGGAACGGGGTGCTGAGCGCCGTGGCCACGGTTCTCTTTCTCACCGGCATCGTCGTCTGGTGGCCAGGTGTCAGCAGATGGAAGCGCAGCCTGACGATGAAGCGCGGCGTGGGGTGGAAGCGTTTCAACTGGGATCTCCACAACGTGCTCGGCTTCTGGCTGTTTCTGTTCATGCTGATGTGGGGAGTGTCAGGCTTCTATCTCGGCGTTCCAGAGCCGTTCTCGAATTTCGTGGACGCGATCTCCGATCCGGATGCTTTTCTCGGCGAACGCCCGGGTGACATCGTCTTGTCGTGGCTGACCCGCCTGCACTTCGGGCGTTGGCGTGACATGCCGTGGCTGAAGGCGACGTGGGCCGTCATCGGTCTCGTCCCGGCAATCATGTTCGTCACCGGCGTCGTGATGTGGTGGAACCGCGTGCTGCGCCGGCGCCCGGTCAAAGAGGTTGAAGAAGCGGCCGAGCCCGCCGCCTGAGCCCAGAGCCAATAGATGCGCGCCTGGACTGTTCCTGCAGGAAGCAAGAGCATCGACGAACTGCGAGCCGTCGAGCAGCCCGCCCCCGCTGCGGGACCGCGCGACGTTGTCGTACGCGTGCGCGCGACCTCGCTCAACTATCGGGATCAGGCGGTCGTTGCCGGGCAGTACTTCGGCGGCGCGGTCAGCCGGGACACGGTTCCGATGTCCGACGGTGCCGGGGAGGTCATTGCCGTCGGCGCAGCCGTCTCCCGCTTCAAGCCAGGCGATCGAGTAGCGGCGACGTTCTTTCAGCCCGGTGCGCCGCCGGCAGCGCTTGGTTCACCACTCGATGGGGTGCTGCGAGAACAGGTTGCATTGAACGAAGACGGCCTGGTCGCGCTTCCGGATCACCTGAGTTATGAGGAGGCCGCGTGCCTCCCGTGCGCGGCGGTGACAGCTTGGAACGCGCTGTTTCGATCCGGACGTCCGACGAAGGCGGGCGACACGGTCCTCGTACTCGGCACCGGCGGTGTCTCGATTGCCGCGCTCCAACTCGCCCGGGCAGCCGGCGCCCGGGTCATCGCCACATCGTCGAGCGACGAGAAGGTTGAACGTGTGAAGGCGTTGGGCGCATCGGATGTGATCAACTATCGCCGTACGCCCGAATGGGAACAGGAGGTCCGGAGGTTGACCTCCGGCCGCGGTGTCGATTGCGTCGTCGAGATCGGCGGCGCCGGGACGCTCGCCCGGTCGATGCGATCCCTCGCCCGAGGCGGCAAGATTGCTCTCATTGGATTTCTTGCCGGCCGGGAAGGCGATACCAATCCGACTCCGCTGATGATGACCGGGAGCAGCCTGCACGGCATTTTTGTCGGCGACCGGGAGATGTTCGAGGAGATGAATCGGGCCATAATCGTCAACCGCATCACACCAGTGATCGATCGCGTGTTCCCCTTCGACGAGGCGCCAGCCGCGTACAAGTTCCACGCGTCGGGTGCATTCGTCGGCAAGGTGGTCATCACGGTGTAACCCACGATTACTTGCTTCGCGAAGGAGCGGACTGTATGACTTCGAATCGACGTGAATTCCTTGTGAGATCGACCCTCGCCGTGGCGGCCGGCGCTTTCGGATCTACAAGGCTGTTTGCACAGCAGCCCGCGGCCGGCGCACCGGCGCCTCCTACCGTTCCGGTCTTCGCGTCGCTGCGCCGGAATGTCGGGACGTTCACCGCGCGGGGCGGCACGATTGGCTGGATGGCCGCCCCCGACGCAGTCGTCGTCATCGACAGCCAGTTTGCCGACACATCGAAGATGTTCCTCGAGGGCTTCAAGCCGATGATCGGCGGCCGCAAGATCGACCTGCTGATCAACTCGCATCATCACGGAGACCACACTGGCGGCAACAAGGTACTGCAGCCATCGGTCGTGAAGATCGTTGCGCAGGAGAACGCACCGGGGCTGCAGCGTAAGGCGGCAGCCGCACAGAAGAGCGAAGATGCACAGGCCTACGCCGATACGACCTTCAAGACCGACTGGAAGGTCGACCTGGGCAGCGAGGTCATATCGATTCGTCACTACGGGCCGGGCCACACTGGCGGCGACAGCGTGATCTTCCTCGAGAAGGCCAACATCGTTCACATGGGCGACCTGATGTCGCACCAGCGCCATCCGCGCGTCGATCGTCCTTCGGGTGCGTCGATTCAGAACTGGCTCGTCACGCTCGAGAAGACCGTCAAGGATCACAACGCCGACACGGTCTACGTCTTCGGACACTCGAAGGTTGGCGCGCCGGTGACCGGCTCGTCGAAAGACCTGCTGGCGTTGCGCGACTACTTCAGCGCGATGCTGTCGTACGTGCAGAAGGGGATCGCAGCCGGCAAGTCGGCGGAAGAGATCGTCAAGGGCGGGCTTCCGGCGTTCTCCGAACACGAAGGCGCACCGCAGTTGCAGGTCGCGTACGACGAGCTCAGCGCCAAGAAGTCAACGTAGCCCTCTCACGCTGTCCGATCGTGCGGCATGTCCACCGAAGCCGATCGTGCTCGTGCCCAGGAGACATGCCGCCCAGACATGGATAGAGTTCCTCGTCAGCTCATCGCCATGGGTGGTGGCGGCTTCTCGATGGAGCCCGATAACCCTGCGCTCGACTTGTACGTCCTGGCGCAGACACGCAAGCGAAGACCGTCGGTCTGTTTCCTTGCAACTGCGACAGGAGATGCCGACGGGTACATCGAGAGGTTCTACACGGCGTTCAAGGCGCACCGCTGTCGACCGAGCCATGTGCCGCTGTTCCGTCGAACCCCCGACCTGAAGCAGGCGTTGTTGACCAAGGACGTCATCTACGTTGGCGGTGGTAACACGAAGAGCATGCTCGCGGTCTGGCGAGACTGGGACGTCCCGCGGCTGCTGCGGCGGGCATGGAAGAACGGCACGGTGCTCGCGGGAATCAGCGCGGGCGCCATCTGCTGGTTCCGCATGGGCGTGACAGATTCGTGGGGTAAGGGACTGACTGGCATGCCCTGCCTCGGATTTCTTCCCGGCACGTGCTGTCCTCATTTCGATGGCGAGCCAGAGCGCAGGCCTGCCCTTCATCGGCTCGTCACGAGTCGCGCCGTTCCGAGTGCCCTGGCCCTTGACGACGGCGCCGCGGCGCACTTCGTCGAGCGGAGACTGTTGCGGGTCGTGGCGTCCCGGCCAGACGCGCGTGCCTATACCGTGCGTCGGCGAGGCAGCAGCGCGGTTGAGACAGCGTTATCAGTTACTCCCCTGCGGCCGAATGGACAGCAGGCGGCGGCGAGCACTTTTCGATGACATTCTCAAACGTGTATCCTGCCGTATCTCCAGCAACTGCGTGGTTTGGACGGTCGGATTCGCTCGTACACTGCCGGTCAAGCGCTGGATGGGATTGCAGTAATGAAGTTCGACCAGCATGCCTTCATCAGCTACGCGCACATCGACAACGAACCGCTGACCCCTGGCCAGAAAGGGTGGGTCGCGCAGTTTCACGCGACGCTGCAGACGATGTTGAGCCAGCGCCTCGGGGAGAAGGCGCGAATCTGGCGTGACGACAAACTCGACGGGAACGATGTCTTCGCCCAGGAGATCGTCGACCAGTTTGCGAAGACGGCGCTGCTCATCTCGATCCTCAGTCCACGCTACTTGCGTTCCGAATGGTGCACGCGCGAGCTGCGCACGTTCTGCGAGGCGGCGGCGCTCAGCGGCGGTGTGACGCTCGGTAACAAGAGCCGGATCTTCAAGGTCGTCAAGACACCCGTCGAATCAGGTGCGATACCTGAACAGGTGCAGCAGACGCTCGGGTACGATTTCTTCACCGTCGAAGATGGTGACTCGAGGGAGCTCGACCCCGCATTTGGCGAGGAGGCACGCCAACAGTTCCTGAGCAAGCTGAGCGGCCTTGCCTGGCAGATCGCGAAGAGCCTGCAGCAACTGGCGCAGGTCGAGCGCGGTGACAGTACAGCCGCTCGCGAAGCGCGGCCGGCGGTGTTCCTCGCCGACTGCGGCCACGACCTGCGCGCGACGCGCGACCAGCTCAGGACCGATTTGCTGATGCACGGCTACGAGGTGCTACCGACCGAGCAACTGCCGCTGACCGAAGATGCCCTGGTGCCAGAGCTGAAGGCGCAACTCGCGCGCTCTCGCTTGTCGATCCATCTGGTCGGTCGCAAAGTCGGGCCGATCCCTGACGGACCCAGCGAACGGCCGTTGGTCATTCTCGAAAACGAGCTCGCGGCCGCGCGCTGCCGGGAGAGTTCGCTCCGCCGCATCATCTGGCTGCCGGATGGTGTCGTTGGCGAACGCACCGAGCAGCAGGCGTTCATCGACGCACTGCAAACGGAGGCGGCGCTCCAGTTCGGCGCCGACCTGCTCCGGGGCGACCTCGAAGCCCTCAAGGGAACCATCCATTCAACGCTGCGTCGGATCGAGACCCCGGAGGCGCCACCGACAGCGACCGTGCAGGCGGGGCAGCTCACCGTGCACGTGCTGATGAGCGAGGCCGACCGCACCGAGTCCATCCCGCTGATCAAGCTGCTTCGCGCGCGTGGGCTGCGCGTCACGATCCCGGTCTTCGTCGGCGACGCGGCCGCAGTACGCGCGGCCAACACGGAGCTGGTGTCGGCTTGCAATGCGCTGATCCTTTTCTACGGCGCCGGTGACGAGGCCTGGAAATTCCACCAGCAGAGCGAGCTGGCCAAGCAAACGGCCTCCAGCCGGACGCGTCGCTCGGAATGGATCTGTCTCGCGGCGCCTGCCACCGCCGACAAGGAAATGCTCCTGGAGCTCGGGGAGCCGAATCTGCTCGATGTTCGGAACGGTGTCTCGGAGGAGGCGCTGCAGCCGCTGCTGTCATCGCTATCAGCGACGGGGCCCGGCCGATGACCACTGACGTCGCCATCCCGCAGCCGAATCCGTTCCCCGGCCTGAGGCCGTTCAGCCAGGGAGAGGAGCGCCTGTTCTTCGGCCGCGAAGCGCAGGTCGACGCGATGGTCGACATCCTGGCCGCGACGCGCTTTCTCACCGTCGTCGGAACATCAGGATCGGGCAAGTCATCGCTCGTCAACTGCGGCCTGCTCCCGGCACTCCATCGTGGTCTGCTGGTGAGCGCTGGCAGCACGTGGCACGTGACGACGCTCCGCCCGGGGAACCGGCCTATCCGGGCGTTGGCCGAGGCACTCGCACGTCCCGGCGGACTGGCGCCGCAGGAGACCGACGATTCGGGCTTCACGGCGGCCGAGCTGATGGAGTCGACGCTACGAATGGGCAAGCTCGGTCTGGTCGACGCGTTCGAGCAGGCCCATTTCGATCGACGGCAGAACCTCCTCGTTGTCGTCGACCAGTTCGAGGAACTGTTTCGATACCAGGGGCTCGCGACGGCGGACCTGGCCGACCATCCGACACGCACCATCGAAGACGCGACGGCATTCGTCAACCTGCTGCTCGAGGTGCGTAGCCATCCAGAGTTGCCGATTTACGTCGTGCTGACGATGCGATCGGATTTCCTCGGCGAGTGCGCGCAGTTCTTCGGTTTGCCAGAGGCGATCAATCGCGGCCAGTACCTCGTGCCGCGAATGACGCGCGAGGAGCGCCGCTCGGCCATCGCCGGGCCGACGGCCGTCGGCGGCGCCGAACTCGATCCCGTGCTGTTGACGCGGCTCGTGAACGATGTCGGCGACAATCCGGACCAACTCTCGATCCTGCAGCACGCGCTCAACCGCACCTGGGATCAGTGGCACAAGACCGGTCGACACGGACCACTGACGCTGTCGCACTACGACGCCGTCGGCACGATGGCTCATGCGCTGAATCAGCATGCCGACGAAGCGTTCAACCAGCTCGCCGAAGGGCGGCAGCGAGTGGTCGCCAAGGCGCTGTTTCAGGCGATTACCGACAGGACCGCAGACGCCCGCGGTACGCGGCGGCCGACGCGGATGGACACGCTGTCTGAGATCACTGGCGCGACAGCTGCTGAACTGACGTCGGTGATCGACGTGTTCCGCGATCCGTCGCGCTCCTTCCTGATGCCGCCGGCCGGCACGCCACTGACGCCGGAGACACCCATCGACATTTCACACGAGAGCCTGATGCGCGTCTGGGATCGTCTGCGCGTCTGGGCCGACGAGGAGGCGCAATCCGCGCAGATCTACCGGAGGATTGCCGAGACCGCACAACTACACCGCTCCGGCCACGCCGGTCTCTTGCGCCCGCCGGACCTGCAGTTCGCGGTCAAATGGCGGCAGCGCCAGCAGCCGCGCGCAGCGTGGGCGCAACGCTACCGGGCTGGTTTCGAGGATGCCATCGACTTTCTGCAGGAGAGTGAGCGGACGTTCGAGGAGCAGAGCCGGGCCGAAGCGGAACGAGTTCAGCGGCAGCTCCGCGCGCGGCGGATCAAGCTGTTCGCGTTGCCAGCCATTCTGCTTCTTGTGGGTGTCCCTGCTGGCATGCTGTATCTCTACCGCCAGGCCGCGGAACAAAGACGCGATGCTGCCGTTGCCCGCGAAAACGCGCAGCTGTCCAAAGAAGCGACTGAACTTCAGCAGAAGTTGGCCGACGAGGAGCGGCAGCGATCCGAGGACCTTGCCGCGGCGGCGCGTCGGGCCCAGGCCGAGCTGGACGAAACGGCTCGGCAGTACGCCGCGGCAACGCGGAGCGAGCCGGCGTTACGCCAGAAGGTTGCACAAGCGCTCGTGAACAAGTCGCTGGTCTACCTCCATTTCGCCGACCCGAGCCAGCAGGCGGCGACGGAACGCCTGAGGGCGAGCCTCGCGAAAGCATCCTACTCGGCGCCGGGCACCGAGCAGGTCCGCGCAGTGCCATCGCGCTCCCAACTCCGCTACTTCCGTGAGGCAGATGCGGCAGCTGCCGGCGACGTCGTCAAGCTGCTCGAACAGTGGAACTGGGGTCAGCTCCAACTGCAGCTGGTCAAGGGATATGAGACACAGTCGCTACTGCGCCAGTTCGAAGTGTGGCTGGCGCAGCCGGACGCTACCGAGATCGGCCGGTTGCTCCAGCAGATCAACGCTGACACGGCGGATGTGCGAAAGACCGCCGGTCAAAAGCTCCAGGACGACTACACCGCGTCCACGCTCGCCATTGCCGAAGCACTGAAACTGTTGGCGGCGGAACGCATTTCCGCCCTCTCACCCTCGGGGCGAATCAACGTGCTCTTTTTTCTGACGCGCACCGCACCGTTGGCGTGGGACGCTTCGCTCGAAACCGTCGGACGCGAGACCATCGCGCGGCTTCGTGGTGACGCAGGTCAGCAAACCGCCGGCGAACTCCAGCGGCTCGCGCGTCTGCTCGATGCGGTCAAGGCTGGTGAAGCGGCGCCGCCGCCGGCAAATCGCGACTAGCGAATCCGTCTGGGGAAGGGGAGAGCAGGCATGAAGAGCTCGGTCACGGTCCGCTTCACGAGCGGTCGCGAAGAGAAGTTCGAGATGCAGTTCTGGGGCGGTGCGGGCGCTCAGGCGCGCTTGCAGGCGTTCGTGGAGAATCCGACGCTGATTCTGAAGACGAGTGATGAGGTGTTGATCATTCCCGGCTCGGCCATCGAGTGCATCTCCATCAAGGTTCAGAAGGGAGATGACTGGTCCAGCCTTGGAGGCATCCGCTCAGCGAAACGAATCAAATAGCCCAAGACTCGCAAGGCACTGCTTGACGTGCATCTCCGCTGCGGCGCGGCATGATAGCATCCGGCCCCAATGCAGCTCGCAGCGCGAACGCGATACGACTGGAGGGCGTGCCTGTTCGCCGGCGTCAGGCGATGGACTTACGCTCGCGTCGCCAGGCAAGGATCTCGCCCTATATCCGGGTAGGTCGCTACGCGGACAACATCTTCTCGACGACGCCGCGGCTGGCTGCCAGGAGCTCGCCGATCTTCGACGGATCCTTGCCGCCG
>JAICEG010000064.1 GCA_025924295.1 Vicinamibacteria bacterium | reverse complement strand
CGCATTCCGCGGCTGGATCTGCGCGGTGCATACAGCTATCTCCACTCTGTCAGCGTGATCGATGACGGGACGCACCCGCTGCAGACGCGCCCGCGGCATCGCGGCAGCCTCGAATGGATCTGGTCGCCGTTTGCCCGTTCGGCCGTTCGTGGTGCGGTCTATCAAACGGGCTCGCAACTCTACGATTCGCGTGGCAGTGGTCCCGTGCAATTGGAAGTGGACGGGTTCACGCTCGTTGATGTCGGATTCACACAGAAGCTGTCCGGCCGCGTCGAGCTTGCGTTCGACGTGACGAATCTCTTCGACGACTTATACGATCAATCCTATGGTCTGCCCCGTGAGGGGCGAGCGGCCGTGCTGACACTGCGCGCACACGGGAATTGAGACAAGCTCCGACTGAAGGAAGCAGGCATGGTCAACGACTGGTTTGCCGTTCATGATGGCCTCGTTAGCGCGGCTCGTTTTTCGTCGCGTGCCCGGACGGGGCAACGGATATCCGCGGCCGAATTGTTACTGCTCCTGACCTGCGGTGCCGCGGCCGCTGCGGCGGTCGCGTATGTGAAGCTGTCGCTGCGCATTCCCGGACACTCGATCGTTCTTGCGGCACTGCCGATGGTGCTGGGTTTGTCGCTGGCGCCGCGCCATCTGGTCGGTTCGGTGATGAGCGTCGGAGCAGTCGGCACGGCGTGGCTGCTGTCTGCCACAGGCGGTGCGAGTTACGGATCGGGATCGATCGTGAGCCTGTCGCTCATCGGGCCGATGATGGATGTCGCCGTCCGCCACGCCCGCGGCGGCTGGCGCGTGTACGCTGCTCTGGTGCTGTCGGGTGTTGCGGCGAACGCGCTCGCGCTCGGATCGCGGGCGGTATTCAAGGTCCTCGGTCTCGATGAAGCAGGGGCGCGGCCGTTCGACAGCTGGTGGCTGCAGGCGTCGGTGACGTATACGTTGTCGGGAGTCCTCGCCGGCCTGCTTGGCGCACTGTGCTGGTTTCATTTCAACGAACGCAGGGCGCGCGGGCCGCAACCGTGATTTACCTTGGCATCGACGACACCGACATCGTCGGCAGTCCAGGCACCAACCAGCTTGCGCGCAAGATCGTCCGGCGGCTGGGTCGCGCCGCGCGGGGTGCGATCGTGTGCCGGCACCAACTGTTCTTCGACTCGCGCGTTCCGTACACCAGCCAGAATGGCTCGGCGTCGATCCAGCTGCCCGATGGCGATCACGTCCCGCGCCGGGAACTGATTGACAGCGTACGCGAGGAGATGCGCGAGTTCTTCGTTGAGGGCAGCGATCCCGGTCTCGCGGTGGCCGCGACGGCGTCCGCTGACATGATCGCATTCGCTGCCCGGGTAAAGACTGAAGTCGTCAGTCAGCCCGATGCCCGACGTGTGGCTGAGGCGTCTGGCTGTTACCTCGAAGGCCTGGGTGGGACCAACCAGGGGATCATCGGCGCACTTGCCGCGATTGCGCTCGCCGCCGGTGGCGATGACGGACGGATCGTGCATGTGAATGTGTGGCCGTGGCCCGACGAGTTCAGTGGAGTGCAGTCCGTAGCGTTGATACGCGACCGCGGGGTCACTGATATCCGCACGACCACGGGCGAGGCGTTCGCAGGCGACGAGGTCGACGTGGGCAAGCATCTGCGACCGAACTGGCGCGGGGGGCGTATCGTCCTGTTCGTAGAACCTCCCGAGAGACCGGGTTCTCCCTGGCGCGCGCAGAAGATAGATTAGGAGAGACGAGATGGTGGCCGCACTGATTCTGATTGCCACGTTGTTGGCGCAGGCGCCGTCGAGCGGCACGCCGTTGCCGGCAGCTGTCAAGGGCGCATTCGACAAGGCCTATCCAGGCGCCATGATTTCATCCGTGACGCAGGAGCGCGACGCCAACCGCACGTTGTTCCGTGTTGATGGCCTTCATCAGGGCAAGAAGCGCATCGTGCTCTACGACGTGAACGGCGCCGTGATCGAGGCGGCCGAGCAGGTAGAGGAGAGGGATCTGCCGCAACCGGTCGCGGCAGCGATGCATTCCCACCCTCGCGCGATCTACGTCAGCGGGATGAAGGTAACGCGCGGCGGCAACGTCGAGTATCGGCTAACCGTGCGCGGCACACGGAAGACCGCGATGGTCGCCAAGCCTGACGGCACCGTCGTCAGCTTCAAGTAGACGACCTGGTCCTTGGACTCGAACGCTACTTGTTCTCCTGCGTATTCGACCCCGAGCCACCCAAGTCCATCTTTCGACCGTCGGGGAAGCGCAAGTCGCGTGAGCTGGCGCGCAGCGAGCCGTCCTTCGCCTGGAATCCGACGACGGTGACTCTGGTGCCGGCGGGCAACGAGTTCCGGTTCCACCCCAGGCGCATCAGGACGGACGGCGAACCGCCTTCGATCTTCCAGCGCTCGACCGAGCCGTCGGGCTTCTTCACTTCGATGTGCAGCCAGGAGTGCGGGTTCACCCACTCCATCATGACGACGACGCCATCGAGCGTGACCTGCTTGGTCGAGTCGAATTCGGCGGAAAAGGAATGATGCGCTGTGGCCGTCGCCACTCCTGCCAGCAGGGCGGCCGTCACGAGCATCGTCAATTTCATCGTCATTCCTTCAAGCAAATCACGCGGCGGCGAGGTATTTTGCAAGCTTCGCCAGCTGCTCGTTCGTCGAATCGATCATCCACTGATGCGGCGGTGGTTGCAGTTTCTTCGCCTGTTCGAGCGCGGCGGCGGATTCATCGAGCCGTCCCAGCCCGAACAGCGCCTCGACCTTCGTGGCATACACCCAGTATTCCTGCTCCGCCTTCGACCGCTCCGACTCTCCCTTGATGCCGGTGGCGATCATGTCTTCGCAGATGGTCAACACGCGCCTGCGTATGCGGGTGGCCTGCACGCGATCGGCAGTCGCTTCGTCCCCGGTGGTTGCCGCGGCACGCACGTTGAGGAGGTACGCGTAGTTGATTCCGTTGTAGTGGTCGTTCTTGAGGTAGAAGCCTTTTTCGTACGCCCAGACTGCTTCATCCAGCGCGTCGCGTTTGTCCGCGGGCGACTGCGCGATCTCGGACATGCGTTTGTGGACCGCCCCCCAGAGTCCCAGTGTCTCCGGGTCGTTCGAGGTCTTCGGTGACAATGCCTCGAGGATCGTACGTGCCTCACGCAGCGCAGTCGCGGGATCGAGATCCTTCGACTTGTAGGTGGAGAGCGCCAGCTGCTGCATCACGAACGGGTCGACCTGATCTCCCTGTGCCGCCCGGATACCACCGAGGATGGCGCGCGCCGTCTTGAAATCGCCTGCGGCACGTGCGTTGACCGCCCCCTCCATGAGCGCCGCGAAGGGCATCGTGAGTGCCGCCTTTTCGTGCTCGTCCTTGACGGTGGCCATGGCCTGGGCCGTCTGCGCCTCCGCCGCGCTTTCTGCGGCAGCAACGATCTCGATTATTTGCGGGGGAGTCAGCTTGTTAAGGAAGGTGTAGACCGGGCTGTCGGTCCGGTTCGCCGCCGACACCTGCGCGCACGCCTCGGACAGTTCCTTGCGCATGCGCTCGACTTCGCCGAAGTCGATGCCGTCGCCGAGGTGTTCGTACGAACGAACGATCACCTGTCCCATGTCGAACGGGATCTTGAAGCCCTTCTCGGCGATGACGATCGTCGTGCGCGGCTTCAGCGCGTAGCGAACGCCCAGCTCGAAGAACGCATTGAGGTTCGCCGTGGAGAGATCCGCGATGACGAGGTCGGCCGTGAAGAGCTGCTCGTACATCGGCACGTTGATGTTGCCGGCATGCTGGATCTCGTCCGCGCGAATGCATGCGAACCCCGCGGATTCGGCAGCGGGCTTGATGATGTACTTGTACGACTTGTCCAGGTCGAACGTCTTGTTCTCCTGCGCAGGGTCGGTCTTCTTGCCAAATCCCATGACGACGAAGCAGGTCGGCATATGTCGGCTCCGGTGTCCTTCATTCCTTGCGAAGCAGATCCTGATAGAGCAACCCGTCGGCGAACGTAACGCACTTGTGCTCGAGCAATTGTGCCTGCTGCTCGATCAACCGGTACAGCGGCATCTCGATCGTCCACGGCCGCGTGTAGGTCTGCGGGTCGTCGAGCGTGGCCTCGTACCAGAGGTGGTTCAGTCCCAGCAGCCTGAAACGTTCGGTGACGGTCAGCTGGTTGCTGGCGTGATTGCCTGAGCGATCCAGCCACGACTGGCCGTTCTGCCACTTGGTCGTGACGACCAGTTCCTCGCCGTCCCACGTGCCGTCGGACTTGCCCATCCAGGAGTCGACCGGCAGTTCCGAGCGATCGGTCATGTGAATGACACGGTTCGCTGCCGCGAAGGGGTACACGAACAGCAGATCGCCTTCGCCCTGGAAGATCTGAAACGGCATGTTGTGGTACGTCACGCGCGGCACGCCGAGCATGTAGCACTTCGCTTCCGGATCCGTCGCCGGCCATGAGGCACGGTTCTCGTTGCGCTTGGCGAGCGCCTCGGGCGTGTAGGGAATCGTCCCGCCGCGCACGACGCTCTGCCCCGCCGGGATCGCGGCGATGGCGCCGAGTTGCCAGAAGTCTTTCAGGCCCTCCGCCGAATGTCCTTCCAGGTTCCAGTACGCCGTGTTCAGCGCCTGCCAGATGCCATTGAAATTGGGGCGGCCACCAATGCGCGCCGGACGGTCGAGTTGGGGCTGCGCCGCGGCGGCGCTCACGACGAACGTTATCGCGGCTCCCGTCGCGAGCGCACGCAACCCTCGATTCCATCGCGTCGTTCGCATGTTCCGCATTATAGGTAGCGAATCGGCCCGCCCGCACCACGCGACAGCGTCCAGCGCTGCGTATCACGCTGTGTGCTGCGCGACGTCACGAAGCGCTGCGGAAAGGTTTCCGCGAGCGTGAACCCGAGTCGCTGCGCGACCGCAGCGCTGCGGACGTTGTGAACGTCACAGAGAATGTCGATGCGCGTCACTTCAGGAATACTGAAGGCGACAGTACACAGTGAGGTCGCCGCCTCCAGGGCATATCCCTGGCCCGTCGCATCGCTTCGCAGCCAGTATCCGAGCTCGACTCGATCTCTCGAGCCCCGGGAGTGCACGCCCGCTCCGCCAAGCAAACGCGTTCCCTGCAGATCGAAGATCGCAAACGTCCAGTCGGCGCTGGTGGCAAACCCGTTACGCATCGTTGCCAGCTGCGACTCCAGGCGTTGGAGGGACATCGGGTGATCGAGCGTCCAGTCGACCCACAGCTGCAGGTCCGGGAGGCTCGAGTCGATCGCCTCCTTGAGAAGAATCGCGTCTGACGGTTCCCAGCGCTGGAGCTGGAGCCGGGCTGTGTTGATCGGGCTCGCGATCATGGCACGCGGATGAACACTATAGTAGATAGCCGAGGCCCATGATTCGCTTTCTCGTCGCTGGAATGACGTTGTGGTTGTGTGGCTCCATGGTGAACGCGCAGTCGGTGCCGCTCGCCTCGCGCGCGTTCACGATCACCCATTACGACGTCGAGCTCCGGCCACAGATCGAGACCCGCACCGTTGAAGGCTCGGTATCGCTCACGGTTCGGGTTCCCGATGCCGGGGTCGCCCAGGTCACACTGAATCGTGGTGCGCTCGAGATCGACGAGGTTCGCGGAGACGGACGCCCGCTGACGTTTCGAGTCGATCGCGCGCAACTCCAGATCGATGTGCCGCCCTCGAATGGCGAGCGCACGATCGCCATCACGTATCACGGGCGGCCCACTTCAGGTCTGGTGTTTGCTCCCGAGCGCGAGCAGCTCTACACCGTCTTCACGACAGCGCAATGGATGCCGTCGCTGGACGCACCCGATGCGCGCGCCACTCTCCGTCTTCGGCTTCACGTTCCCAGGTCATGGACTTCGCGCGTGTCGCCCGCGCTGACTGAAAGAGGTCAGTCGCGGCACGCCGAATCGAAGCCGCCGCGCTTGATCACCGGCGCCGCACCGTGCGTTCGATGAAATCCACCAGCTCGCGCGACACGCTCGTGTCGGGTGTGCCGACCGACAGCAGCTGCGACGAATGATTGTGTCCGGGACTCTGCTTGTAGACAGGCCGTGCCTTGTACTTCTCAATGAGCTCTCTGTAGACCGCCGCCTGCGGCCAGAGATATCGGGCGTTGTCCCATTCCGCGGTCGTGAAGAGCACTGGAATGTCGCCGCGAGTGACGTGACCGGGAATCACCATCTCCGGCCATTTCTTCGCGTCCTCGCCGAAGTAGGCGAGCTCGCCCTTTGACGGTGACGCGAAGTCGAAGGAGTAGGGGCCGGAGAGCAGGATCGCTCCCGCCGGCCGCGCCGTGCCCGGGAGCAGCAGCTCGGGCCGGAAGACGTAGGTCGCGGCATGGTACGCGCCGGTCGACAGGCCCATCACGAAGATCTGCTCGGGGTCACCACCGTACTCGGCTGCGTGACTCTTCAGCCAGGTCACCGCCGCGCCGACGTCGCGCGCGCCCTCGGGCCACTTCGACTCGGGGGCAAGACGATAGCTGCCGTTGACGCCGACGTATCCCAGGCTCGCGAAGTAGTCCGCGACGTTGGTCGTTGCTGCACGGTTGCCCCCGATGAGACCGCCGCCATGGAACACGACGACCACGGGCACCGGGCGCTCGGACCGCCGCACGGTTGCCGTGTGGATATCGACCTGCTGCCTTTCGTGCGGGCCGTACGCGAGATTCTTCACGACCTTGATCTCGCCCGGTTCGTAGATGCGCGGCTGCGAGGCGTAAATCTTCGCCGTCTGGCCGGCGATCTCACCGTCGAACTCCGTCCCGAAAGCCGCGAGCTGCCTGGCCACGTCGGCAGGCATGCTGTTACGAACGACGTCGGCGCTGCTGAGCCCGCGCTCGTCGGTCGCAGACCACCGGAATGACTGCCGCGCCTGCTGCGTGTCGTCGCAACGCTCCAGCGTCACATCGCGGCGCCGGTAGACGGGAGAGATCAGTGCCGGCGTGCCCGCGATCTCACCCTTGGTGTTTGCGACCGAGATGCACAGGTCCCGGCGCGACTCCGGGCTGAGCCGTCCCCAATTGAGCGCCCATCGCTGCGCGGGGGCGGACGTGCACGCGCGAACCACCAGGCTGGCACCGGCATCGAGCGCCGTGGCGGCCAGGCAGCGATCGTAGCGGCTGGCCTTGATGGCGCCGTTGGCGATCGGCTCGAATTGCTGGTCCTCGAGTGGGCTGCCGTACTTGCAGGTGTGCGCCTGCAGCGGGTCGTCGAGACGAAGCGTCGCACCAAAACCCGCGATATCGAGGCAGTAGCCGCGCGTTTCGTCGAGTGCCTGAGCGGTTCGAAGCAGCCCGACATCGGCCCAGCCGGCGGCCGGACTGGATACCACGAGCAGCAGCACCAGGGATGACAGGCGCGTCTTCGTCATATGCCCTCCAGCTTGATGTCTCGCCAAGGGGAAATATTTCACAACCTTGACGCCTCGCGCTAGGATTGGCGCGTCCCGTTCCTCGCAGTGCCGACTACAACGACGTGGGAGGGTAATTTCATGGGCGTTCGAATACTTGCACTTCTGCTGCTTGCGTCTCTGCCTGCAATCGCTCAGGCACCGCAACCCGCGCTGCCGCCTGACATCAACCCGATCACGCTGTCGCGGCTGCCCCCGGTCTCGCCCGAAGATCTCGACGAGGAAGGGAAGAAACTCCTGGCCTCACGACCGGCAGTCAAGCCGGGGCCGGGACCCACGCACGTAACCAATTACAGCCCGCGGGAGCGGACGCTTGGCATCCCGTCTGGCGTGAACAGCCCCGTCGGTCCGCGGTTCTTCCAGCTCGCCGTGCTGATCATCGCGCGAGAGATCGACCAGCAGTATGAGTGGTCCGCCCACGAGCCCGCGGGCTTGAAGCAGGGCCTCGAGCCGTCGGTCATCGACGTCGTCAGGTACAACCGCGACGTCAAAGGGCTGTCCGACAAGGACGCCACGCTCATCACCTTCGGTCGCACGCTCTATCGCGAGCACAAGGTGAGCAGCGAGTTGTGGCAGAAGATGATCGGACACTTCGGCCGGCAGCACACGGTGCAGCTGATGATGATCATGGGCGACTACTTCCGTGTCGGCTTCATGATGAACGCCATCGATCAGCACCTTCCGCCGGAGCGCAAGGCGCTGCTGCCGCCACTCAATCGATGAGCGTGGACTCCAGCGCACTGGAGCGACAGCTGCGGCAGGAAGGGTTCCGGCACGTCTACGTCTGGAGCGATGCTGCCAATGCGTTCTACTCCGACCACGTTCATCCCGTCGATACGGCGCACATCATTCTCGATGGCGAGATGACGCTCACGTGCGGGGGCTCGACGACGACCTATCGGACCGGCGAGCGCCCGCCGGACGTCCCTGGTGGAGCTGTCCACTCAGCGCGGATGGGACCAACTGGCTGCCGTTACCTCATTGGAGAGAAGTAGCGTGACACGACTGACCTGCGCCGTCGCCCTCGTCATCGTCCTGCCATTGCTCTCATCGACACCGGCAGGTCAGTCCGTGTATCCGACGGGCACGACGATCTACGACCCGGACAAATCGTGGAACGGATTCACGGTGCTCTCGCCCCTGGCGACGCAGGCGGTGCTCGTCATCGACATGAACGGCAACGTCGTCAAGCGATGGGATGACTTCAACAACTCCGCGGGTGGTCCCGCGCGCGTGCTGCCGGGTGGCCACGTCGTCGCGGCAAGCGGCGCGCGGCCGCCGCACCAGGAGTCATTGGAGCTGATCCAGCGGGATTTCAACGGCAACGTGTCCTGGCGTTTCTCCCGCAACGAGGAGATCAAGACGCGGGAGGGCACCACGATCTGGTCCGCACGCCAGCACCATGACTGGCAGCGGGAGAGCTTTCCTGCCGGGTATTACTCACCAGAGAGCAAGCCCGCGATCGAGGGTGGCAATACGCTGATCCTGACGCACACCGACAGGGCGCAGCCGAAGGTTGCCGACCGGCCGCTCGAGGACGATCGTCTCATCGAGGTCTCGTGGAAAGGCGAGATCGTGTGGGAGTGGGTCGCGAGCGACCACATCGACGAACTTGGTTTTGCCCCCGATGCACGAACGGCGATCAAGGCTGCGGCCGGTTTCAACGCCGCGCGCAACAGCTTCGACTGGCTGCACATCAACTCGGCCACGTATCTCGGACCGAACCAGTGGTTCGACAAGGGCGACAAGCGCTTCGCGCCGAACAACGTGATCATCAGCAGCAGGGAAGCCAGCCTGCTCGCGATCGTGGGCCGCGACGGGTCGATCGTGTGGCGGCTGGGTCCGGATTTCAGTGCATCGAAAGAGCTGCGTGCCATCCGGCAGATCATCGGCCAGCATCACGCGCACCTGATTCCGAAGGGGCTGCCTGGCGCCGGGAACCTTCTGGTGTTCGACAACGGCGGCTCGAGCGGTTATGGCTTTGCCAACCCGATCGCGCCTGACGGCCGCGGTGCGTTCGCGCGCGCCACGTCGCGGGTGCTCGAGATCAACCCGGTGACGCTCGAACTCGTCTGGTCCTACGCGAACCCCAGGTTTTTCAGCACCAACATCAGCGGCGCGCAGCGCCTGCCGAATGGCAACACGCTGATCACGGCTGGGGCTGGCGGGCGGATGTTCGAGGTCACCAGAGAAGGCGCGATCGTCTGGGAGTACATGTTTCCGTTGTTCAGCGGTCCCAACGCATCCAATGCCGTCTACCGGTCATACCGCATCCCGTACGACTGGATTCCACAACTGACGGTACCGACGCAGCGGCGGGTCACGCCGCCCGCCCTCGGCGAGTTCAGGCTGCCATAGGCGGGCTACACCGACACTTCGACTTCCGGCTTCGGCCGTTCCTCGCGCGGCGGGATCAGGAAGTCGCGCGGGGCATCCCTGAGATGGCGATAGAGCGCGCGGAGCAGAGAGGCGTTCTCATGCGCCGGCAGCTCGTACGCGCGCGCCGCAGTGACGAGGGCGAGAAAAAAACTCACCGAGAGGTTGAGAACGAACATCACGCCGACGCCGGCGATGCCGAGCACGAAGGCGCCTTCGCCGAACCACCGCTGACCCAGGGAGGCGCTTGCCAGCGACAGGATGCCCGAGTTCAGCGTCACGTGCCGCACGTCGAGCGGCAGCCCGAGAAAGTGCCCGATCGCAGGGGTCATGCCGAGCATGAACCCGAGCGACACGTTGGTGGCCCAGCCCGATCCGTGTTCGGCGACCAGATCGCCCCAACGCGCGAGCCGCTCGCGCCCGAGATATCGCCCTGCGGGATGCTGCGCGATGGCCAGCGGTAACCGGTGATAGGCGCCGAGATTGTCGAACCAGCCGCCCACGACGCTGGCGGCCCAGAGGATCACGCCGGTGAGGGCCGCGTAGAACACCGTTCCGCTGTTGAGCGGACTGAGCTGCAGGTATGTTGCCGAGGCCTCTTCGTTCGTCATGAAGGGTCGACCCAGCACGAACTGCCAGAGATAGACGAACGCGAAGGCACCCACGCTGACCACGACGACGTTGCCCATCGCCGCTGCAAGCTGCGATCGGCAGATCCGTGCCGCGTAATCAGCAATTTCGTTCGCACGATCCTCGCCCGACCGTTCGCGGACGATGGTGGCGAGTGCCGCGGCCGTCATGGCGGGCTGTTTCGTTGCGAGCACGAGTCCGAGGTGCTGGAGCAGCAGGAAGCTGACTGCGTAGTTCAGGCCGTAGGCGATGCCGTGCACGAAGTCCGGCGCCTGCCACGCGGACAGTGCCGTCTTGATGGCCGCCGTACCCACGGTGAGCAGCCCGCCGCCCGCCGCCGCCAGCCACATGTGCTTGTACTCGGCGCGCGACGCCGTGATGTAGTGTTCGCCGGTGCGCCCGGATCGCTCGACGATGCGCCGCTGCAGCAGGTGTGTGTTCCAGCGGATCAAGTGCCGCACGCTGCGGTCCTGATGGACCGAGGTCGCCAGCGCGACGACGACGCGGCGCAGTGCCTCGATCGGAACCGCGTGTGGCGAGGCGGCCATCACATCGAGCATCGCCGACATGCGCGCGAGACAACGCTCGATGACCTCCAGGCCGTAGACCACGTGCGTGCTCACCCCTGCGCGCTCGATCAGGCGGTGGATCTCCGCCATGTCGTCCCGGCAGCGGTTGCATTCGCGGCGCCAGCGCTCGCACTCGGGCGCGGTCGCGTCTCCCGCGAGCCAGCGCTCGATGACCGCCTCGCTCACGATCGAGATGCGGTAAAAGGGAGACTCGGTGAGGTCGCAGGGGCGGCTGCGTTTTCGAATCTTCGGTGACAGCCCCTGCGCCTGCACCCAAGTGGCGAGCAGCCGAAAGCCGTTGGCGAACGAGCGCCGCAGCTTCTCGATCGCCGCGGGGTTGTCTGCGGGATAGACGACGTCGGCGACACGCGCCAGTCGTGCCTCCGGCATCAGCGCCAGCCGATCAACGTCGGCGTCGTTGCGAACCAGGAGCCGCAGCAGGTGTCCGAGGTCGTGGTCGTTGCGCGGCCGCGGCAGCAGGTTGTTCATCACGCGCTCGCCGAGTTCGGCCGGGAACCCGCGCTCGCTCGGGATGTCGGCGTGCGCGAACGCGTTCGTCCCGTCGGTTTCCGCGAACAGTGCACCGATCGCCGACTGGAAGCGATGCCGCTCCTCGGGATCATCGAGGACATCGAGCAGCTGGTCGAGACGTGCACCGGGCCGCCCGATGCGGGACCAGCGCACCAGGGCGACGAACGAGTCCGTTCGCTCCGCCAGGGTGCCGGCGGCGACAAAGGCGTCGATGTGTTCCCTGAGGTCCTCGGGTCCGGAGCGCATGCGGTGCGTGGAATTATCGCGCAGTCGAATGTTGACGACATTCTTGGGGCGATTAGCGCCGCCGAGCTCGAGGTTCGCACTCGGGTCTGATCGGGCCGGTGCATGGCGCGTGTCGGCCGATTGCACGGACTTGCACACTGATTGAGTGCACTTGATCCGCGTCAAAAAGTTCACGGCAGGGCGGGACGATATCTGCAAGTGGCGATGATGCTTCTCTTCGGGACCGGATGCGTCGCGGTGATCCTTTGGTGCGCGTGGCTGGATTGGCGCGCTCAGGCGGGTTCGACGACGCCCCCACCCGGGAGATCGACGTAACGGCTCACTGCCACGCCAGCGAGCTGCGCTGTTCCCAGTAGCTTGCCGGTGATTCAGCGATGTGGGGCCAGCCCACGGATCCAGTTACCAGCGCAACAGCCTTCAGGTTGCTTGCAAGTTGATCCGTGCTGACCGCGCCAGACAGCACGACATCGGCCCAGGGGTGAGACAGCGCCGCCGCAATAGCCAGTGCGTCGACCGTCGTCTTGCGTGCTGCGGCTTCCGTCCTGAGTTCGTGGACGTGCCTGCCCTCGGCGCGCCCGGTCAAGCGGCCGTTTGCCAGCGCTTCTTTGATGATCACGCCCCAGCCCGACGCATGCGCCTCGGACAGGGCGGCGGTCGCCGAGCGCTCGAGCAGGTTCCACGTGGCCTGCACGACCTGGAACGGGTTCACTCCGTCGACGCGCACCTGCAGAGCTCGACGTATCGTGTCGGCCTGCTTCGGCCCCGTGACGGTCAACCCGATTGCGAGCCCGTCCGCACGCAGTCGCTGCAACTCACGCAGCACGTCCATGTTCTCGAGGACCTTGCTCTCGATCGTTGCCGAGTGAATCTCGTAGAGCTGCAGTTGGCCACCAAGCAACGACCGGCTCTCGACGATCTGGCGGCGCAGCGTGTCGATCGAGAGGTCTTTCACTTCATGCACGTCCGCATCGAGCTGCCACGATCCGGTGTAGGTGTATCCCCACTTGGACCCGACTGTGATCGCATCCCGGGGCGGGTTACGCGTCTTCAGCCACGTGCCGAGGAACTGCTCGGCCATGCCGTACGACCGCGCGGCATCGACATATCGAATGCCCGCAGCGTAAGCGGCGTCGAGAACTTCATGGCATCGTCGTTCCAGTTCAGCGACGCTGCGATCTGACCCGAGGTCGGCCTGCCGCCCGAGGTTGATGTACGCAGGACGGCCGAGCGCGGCGAGGCCAAGGCCGATGCGGCTGACGATGAGCCCGGTCGCACCAAGTGTGCGTCTCGGGATCTGAATGTTCGTCACGGCTACGATGCCGGAGGCGCAAGCTCTCCGAGAATCGTCGGGATGAGCTCCGAGACGGTCGGGTGGATGTGCATCGCACGTTTGAGGACTGGATACGGCGCCTTTGTGTACATCGTGTCGAGGACGCAGTGGATCGCCTCGTCGCCCCCGGTCCCGAACACGGCAGCGCCCAGAATCTCCTGCGAGTTCGCGTCGACAACGATCTTCATCAGGCCGTGCGTCTCGCCCTTTTCGATGGCACGTCCGACGCGCGTCATCGGGCGTTGTCCGACAAGAACCTTGTGACCACGGCGTTGCGCCTCAGTGACGGTCATGCCGGCACGGCCAAGGGGCGGGTCGATGTAGAGCGCGTAGGCTTGAATCCGATCGGAGACAGCGCGGTTCTCGCCGTCGAGCAGGTTGCCGGCGACGATCTCGAAGTCGTTGTATGACGTATGGGTGAAGGCGCCCTTGCCATTGCAGTCGCCGAGCGCCCAGACGCCGGGCACGCTGGTCTCGAGTCGATCGTTCACGACGATGTATCCGCGCTCATCGCGCGCGATGCCGGCGGCCTCGAGTCCCAGATCGTCCGTGTTCGGCTGGCGCCCGACCGCGAGGAGCAAATGCGTTCCTTCGACCGACCGATCGCCGCTCTCGCAGTCGACGTGTGCGACGACGGCAGCGTCACGCCGGCCGAGGCGGATGCACTTGGCGTTCAATCGAAGATTGACGCCTTCGCCGATGAGGACGTCCTGAATCGCGGTGGAGATATCCGGGTCTTCGCGGCCGATCAGGCGTGGTCCCATCTCGATGATGGTGACCTCGGACCCGAATCGTCGATACATCTGCCCGAACTCGAGGCCGATATAGCTGCCGCCAACGATGACGAGATGTGGCGGAGCCGTATCGACGTGCATCATCGAGCTGTTCGTCAGGAAGGGCACCTCGTCGAGCCCTGGCATGGATGGGACCGCGGCGCGCCCGCCGACGTTGATGAAGATGCGATCAGCGGTGAGGATCTGATCGCCGACCGCGACTTCGCGCGCCGAGCGGAATCGAGCGTGCCCGGTATGGACGACGCAGCGCGGCAGGCCGCGGAGCATCTTCTCGACGCCGGTGCGCGACTGTTCCGAGATGGCGTCCTTCCTGGCCTTGACGCTCTTCATGTCGACGCGCACGTCGGCGTCGATGGTGACGCCGTAGTCGCGTGCGCGTCGCGCCACGTGAGCGGCGTACGCGCTGGCGACCAGCGTCTTGGTCGGAATACATCCGGTATTGACGCATGTCCCGCCGAAGAGATGCCGTTCGATGACGGCGACCGACATGCCGGCCTGCGACAGCCGATTGGCGAGAGAAGGTCCCGCCTGACCGGTGCCGACGATGATCGCGTCGTAGTGTTGACCCATGGAGTCACGCCCTCACTGCAATAACGAACAGCGCGCACATACGGCGCGGTGTCCGTCATTGTCAGCGAGGAACGCAGCGTGTCGCAATCGGCACAGCTCGTCCGCACCTTGCCGCAGCGGCCGCACACATACGGTGCGGTCACTGCGGCGGGGCGCTGTGCGCCCCGTTGGCGTTCAGGGGTTGGCGATCGCGATGGCCAGCAGTTGCTGCGTCAATGCGCTGGTTTCGGTCGATGGAGGGTTGGTATTCGTCAAGGCGACGACGGTGATGCCGTTGACGACATCGATGCGGATGTGTGAGTCGGACGCCTGGTTGTCGCCACCCTTGGTGACCTGGGTGACGCCGTTGTTGATCGACCAGCCGTTGGCCTGTCCGTTTGCCGTTCCACCGCTCCACATCTGGTTTCGCGTCGCCAACGGGAAGTAGCGATTACGCCGGACCCCGTCGCCGAACAGTGCCAGGTCGAGCGCAGACGACTCGATGCCGCTGCCGCCGGCCTTCCAGCTCACGTTCTCGAACTGCGCATCGCTCACCTTGGCCACGCCGTTATTGATCGTGGCCCGCTCGCCCGACGAGTCCGGAGAGGTTCGGATCTCCGCGCGAAGCGTCGCCAGTCCCAGAGGGTTGGCGATCCTGGTTTGAATCAGGTTGGCGAACGTCGATCCCGTGGCGATCTCGAATGCCGCGGCGGCCAGCGTGTATCCGTGGGTGGAATAGTTCCAGGTTCCCATGGAGCACCCGGAGATGATCCAGGAGTTCGTCTTCATCGCGCCGCCCATGTGTCCGTTCAAGGCGTTTTGCGCCGAGGCGTACAGGGTCTGCGTGGCGTTGTCGTCGATCCCATTGGACCAGTAGTGCTTGACGCAGCCCGAGTTCCGGAGCAGTTGCCGCACCGTGTGCGTGTGCTGCGTTCCCAAACCCGGAACGATCGTGTTGGTGCGGTTGTCGAGATTGATGAGGCCCGCCTGCTCGAGGTCGTAGCCAAGCGTGCCGGTGACCGCCTTCGCTACCGACGCCAGGCGGTAAATCGTTCCGCTGTGTGCGGTGGCGCCCTCTTCGATATCGGCGAACCCGGCACCGCCGCGAAAGACTACGCGGCCGTTGCGAATGATGGCTGCGCCGACACCCGGGATATCGGCTGCTGCCGCGTAGTTGGCCAACGCCTCTTCGGCCTGCTGCCGTCCATCCCAATCGAAGCGCTCGTCGTTTTCCCGCCAGACCGCGGCGTATTGGTTGCCGCTGCCACTGATCGCCGGGCAGACCTCGATGTCGATGATGCGCAGGCCCTGATCGGCGTACTTGTGCCAGTTGTTCTTGAGGCTCTGTGAGGACATCTG
>JAICEG010000063.1 GCA_025924295.1 Vicinamibacteria bacterium | reverse complement strand
CGTTGCCGATGGTGATGTCGACGCCGCCATCAGCGCGCTGGAGCACATCCACGTCAACGATCTCCGTCAGCTGTCGGACCAGCACCGCCTGCTCGTCCTGCAGGTGCAGGATGCCGCCGACCGCTTCGCCGGTTCGACCGATCGTCTCGTTGATCTTCGCGATCCGTGCGGCCAGATCGTTCACATCCTGCCCCGCGGAGGTCACCTGCTGATCGGTGTCGCGCTGGGCGAGGGCGATCCGCTCCGCCATGTCGCGGAACGCATCCGCCAGCGACTCCGACTGGAGCAGCACTTCCTGTCGCGCCACGGAAGACGAGGGACTCTGCGAGAGCGCGGCAAAGGCATCGAAGAAACGATCGAACGCGCCATCAATCGACTCGCCAGGCTTGCCGAGTGCGACCTCGACGACCGACAACACGTCGGCGAGCGCGGCCTCGCGGCGTTCGGATGGCAGCTCCTGCTGCAATCGGCGCTCGATCATCACGTCGCGCACGGCACGGACGCCAATCACGTCAACACCACGACCGGCGGTGCGATTGGACTCCGGCGGCACGGCGGCCATGTCGATGGTGCGGCGCGTGTAGCCAGGCGTGTTGACATTGGCGATGTTCTGCCCCGTCACGTCGAGCCCGAATCGCTGGGCATCGAGTGCGCGCGCCGCCGACGTCAGACTGCTGAACAAACTGGACATGATGCTTAGACCCGCGCGTCCAGAGCCTTGGCGGCGTAGGGCGTCGCCGTCCTCCGCGGCCCGTACTCACTGCGCCCCTGGGCCTCGAGGCTGATCCTCACGAAGCTGTCGAGGGCGCTTCCCAGCCGACGGCAACGCAGCAGCGCGCGGCGTGCGGCTTCGACCTCGACGCGAACGGCATTCCGATCCTCATCCGACAGCGAATAGACGCCCGGGAGGTCGGCGAGGGCGACTTCGATCTCGGACTCGCCCGCAAGCAATCGCTCGACATCCGGCTGCGCCAGCGCCGACGCCGTTCGCTCGAGCGCGACGCGCAGTCGCACGACGGCTGCCGCGGCGCGCGTCCCTTCGTGATTCGTCACTTCTTGTCGTCCATCATGTGGTCGATGAGTGCCTCGGCCAGCTTGCCGGCGTCCGCACCCAGCGAGCCGTTGGCGAGCGCCTTCCTGGCCGCCTCGACCTTGTCGGCCCGGACGGCCGGGGCGTCGTTCGCCGCTTGCGCCGCGGAATTCATCAACGCCGCATCCAAAGACACCTCGACGCGGTCGGCCTTGGCCGCCTTCGCCTGGTTCTGCGCACGCTCGGTCGCCTTGCCAGCCTCGGTCCGCTCGATCTGCGCCGGAAGGCCGGAACCCTGGTTGCCGTCAATTCGTGAAGTCATCTACGGGTCTCCTGCAAGACGGAGTTGCTTGCACGCGAGAAATCGGCAACCGCCCCTTCGGCCTTTAATTTCGAAAAATGCTCGGGATTCAGCGCGTCGCCGGCCGCGTTGGTGACCTCAAAATGTAGGTGGGTGCCGGTCGCCCGACCACTTCGGCCGGCCCGCCCGACGACCTGCCCGTCACCAACCTCATCACCCGCAGCAACCATCGTCATTGAAAGATGAGCGTAGCGCGTTCGGACACCGCCGGCATGTTCGATGACGACGGTCTGGCCGTAACCGCCCTCGGTGCCGGCTGAGACGACCCGTCCGCTGGCTGCCGACGGCACATCCTGCCCGTACGCAGCGCGGATATCGACGCCGCGATGGAAGCGTGCAGCTCCGTGAATCGGGTCCTGCCGCCAGCCGTAGCCGCTCGTGACGTCGCCGGCTGGGATTTCGAGCGCGGGATCATTACCGGGTCCAAAGTTCAGGACCCGCCCTACGGGCGCTGCATCGGCTGTGTAGGGCGGGTCCTGCTGTTTGGACCCGCCGTCTTTCGTCGTGACAGACCCGCCACCTTCCATTCTCTGCAGCGCATCCAGCATCTGCCTCCCCAACCCGAGACCCTGCGCGCGCGCAAGATGACCGGCGAGCTCGACGTCGATCGTGTCGAGCATCGTCTCGGCGCCGTATCCGCTCTTCCCTTCCTCTTCGTTGTCCCACGATCCGGCCTTGCGCATCTCCTTGAGCATCTGGAGCATGAGCATCGACTCGAACTCCTGCGCCACGCGCAGCAGCCGATCGCGCTCCGAGCCTGGCTGGGCCTCGGTCTTCGCGGCCGTTTCGGCGCGCGCGCGGAATATCAGGTCGTCGATCCGTTCGATGTTCACAGGATCACCACCTCGGCGCGCAGCGCACCCGATGCTTTCAACGCCTGCATGATGGCGATGATGTCGCGCGGGGTGACACCCAGAGTGTTCAACGCGCGGACGACGTCGGCCAGTGTCGTGCCCTCTTCGAGTGCGACGAGCTGACGGGTTTCCTGTTCGGCATCGACCTGCGTGTCCGGCGTCACCGTGGTCTGCCCCAGAGAGAACTCTGTGGGCTGCGACACGTTGTACTGGGTGGAGATTCGGAGGGAGAGATTGCCGTGTGCCACGGCGACCGGTCCGATTCTCACGTCGCCACCCAGGACCACCGTGCCCGTCCGCTCGTTGATGACGACACGCGCCAGCGTGTCGACGGCAATGGGAAGTGGTTCGAGCCGCGCCAGGAGATCAGGGACCGTCGCACGGTATTCCGTGGGCACACGAACGCTCACGGTGCCCGCGTCGGTGACCCGCGCGCGGTCGGCGCCGAGTTCCATGTTGATCGCCTTCGCGATCCGTCCGGCTGAAACGAAGTCGGGATCGCGCAGGCCGAGACGCAGTTCATCTGCTGGCGGCATCGCGGTCTGGCGGGCGACCTGCACCAGCCCACCGCCGGGAACACGACCAACCGTCAAATGGTTTACGGCGATGACGTTGCCACCGCCGCCCACGCCGAAGCCGCCAATCGAGAGCGGCCCCTGGCCAATCGCCACGATTGCACCATCGGGGCCGCGAAGCGGCGTCGGCAAGAGCAAGCCACCCTGCAGGCTGCGCGCATCGCCAATCGACGAAGCCGTGATATCGAGCCTCGTACCAGACTGTGCGTAGGGTCCGATCTCCGCCGTGACCATGACGGCCGCGACGTTTTCGATCTTGATCCCTCCCGGCGGGACGGCCACCCCGAAGCGCTCGAGCATGTTCGCCAGTGTCTGCGCGGAGAAGATCGTCTGGCGTCGATCGCCGGTCTTGTTGAGACCAACGACGAGCCCGTATCCAATCAGCGGCTGTGTCATCGCGCCCTGCAGCGTGGTGACGTCCTTGAGGCGCGAGATCCCGACCTGGGCTTGCGTTTGCGCGGCGAGGGGTGAGGCAATCGTCAGCGAGACACCCAGGCACAAAGAAAGCCTTTTGAGGCCTCTGTGCCTCGGTGCCTCGGTGTGTCGTAGTCGGGTGAAGAGTGTTCGCATCAACACGTGACAGCTCCGCCTAGAAGATCTTGTTCAGCACGCGGACGATCCAGCCTGGCTTGAGGTTGTCCTTCATCAGGCCGCGGCCGAAGTAGCGAATGCGCATCTGCCCGACAGCGGTCGACGGCACGATATTGCCCGGACGGATGTCCGAGGTCCGCACGACACCGGTCAGCACGAGGATCTGGATGTCGCCGTTGATGTCCACCTCGCGCACACCTTCGAGGGCGAGGTCCCCGTTCGGCAACACTTCGATCACGCGAGCCGACAGCGTGGCCGACAGCTCACCTGTGCGCGTCGTGCTGCCACCGCCACTGAAGCTCGTGTTCGAATTGATGGCCGCAAGAGAGGTCGGATCGAGCCACTTGGGATATGCCGATTCGAGCCCGAACAGGTGCGTCAGCGATGCCGAGCCGCTGCCGTTCTTGTCCAGATTCGCGTCGGCCGAACCGACCGCGGAGATGCTTTCCACGACGCGGATCGTGACCAGGTCGTTGACGTGCCGCGCCCGCAGGTCGTTGAGCAGACCGGTCATCCACATCGTGTCCGGCGCGGCGTTGGTCACCGGCAGCTCGCGTGCGGCCTTGAGGTAGCGCGCATACAACACGTCGTAGTTGTCGCTCTGCTGCGGTGGCCTTTCTTCCTTCTGCTCCTGCGCCGCCATCGCCGGGACGGCCACGAGCATCAGGAGCACGAATGTCGTCTTCATCGAACGATCTCCACGGAACCAGGTCCGGTGATGCGGGCCTTGAGTGGTTTGCGGCTCGACGGCAGGAGCACCCGAATCAGATCGCCGACGCGGCCGCTGCCCGACGCGCGGCCAACTCCGGTCACCTCGATGACAGCGGTCGACACACTGACGCGAACCTCGTCGCCCGACTTCACGACGGGCGGCACCACCACCGCGGCATCGGTCAGTACCTCTCCAGCCTTGATGTCGCGGCGTGCCTGCGCACCCACGATCTCCTCCATCGTCGGCAACCGATCCAGGAGGACGCCATCGAGCACCACGTCGTCGACCGCTACGGCGTCTGCTCCGAGTTCCTCGCCACGTGAGAGCGATCGACTCGAGCGAACCGCCGATCCTGTGACCTTCAGCCTGGCAACGACGGAGCCGACGCGGGCGCCGTTCGCGGTCAGGATGAAGCGCATGGCTCGACCGAGCCGCGCTCCAGGCTCGGGGCGTGCCACGAGACCGGGACTCGAGGCGGGTGCCACAGGGCTCGCGAGTCGCGAGCCGGCCAGGTCCACCACCTCCACGCGCACCTCGCCCATCCGCTGCTGAACAGCGTGTTCGATGGCGGCCGGCACAGGACCGGTCAGCGCGACGGAGAGCGCAAGGATGTGGATCATCACTACCGCGCGAGGTTGTTGATCTGCTGAAGCATCTCGTCGGCGGTGCGAATCACCTTCGAGTTCGCCTCGTACGCACGCTGGCCGAGGATCATGTTGACCATCTCCTCGACGACGCTGACGTTGGAGTCTTCGACGAAGCCCTGCGCCAGTGTGCCGAGGCCGTCGGTGCCAGGAACTCCGGTGATGGCATCACCGGAGGCGGTCGTCACTGAGAAAAGGTTGCCGCCGAGCGCCAGCAAGCCGGCCGGGTTCTGGAAATTGGCGAGTTCGATGTTGCCGACCTGCTGCGTGGCGTCCTGGTCGGGCAGCTTCACCGAGACGATGCCGTCCTTCGAGATCATGACGGTGACGGCGTTCTCCGGAATCGTGATCTGCGGCTCGATCGCATAGCCATCGGCCGTGACCAGCTGCCCCTGACCACTCAGATGAAGGTTGCCCGCTCGCGTGTAGGCAGTCTGGCCTCCGGTCAGGGTGACCTGCAGGAACCCTTGTCCTTCGATTGCGAGGTCCAGCGGATTGTTGGTGGCGCGCATGCTCCCGGCCGTGAAGTTGCGAGCCGTGGCGACCGGCCGCGAGCCGAGCCCGGCCTCGAGCCCCACGGGCGCCTCGGTCTCCTGTGAGGTTGCTGTACCAGGCGTCCTGAGCTGCTGGTAGACCAGGTCCTCGAACTCGACACGGCTCTTCTTGAAGCCGGTCGTGTTGACGTTGGCCAGGTTGTGCGCCACGTTGTCGATGTTGGCCTGCTGGGCATTCATGCCGCTCGCGGCCGTATACAACGCTCGAATCATCGCTGAACCTTTCCCTCTCGTTGCCGATTGGCTGATTGCCTGGGGTCAGACCCCTTGAGCCCCGCTGACTCAAGGGGTCTGACCCTTTCACGTATCTTCACTACTTGCGGCCGAGCTCCGTAATGGCACGGCCGTCGATGTCGTTCATCAACACCGAGATTCCCTTCTGCAACGCTTCGAAGGCGCGTGACACCTCGGTCATCACCGCAACGCGCTCGACGACGGACACGTTGGATTGCTCCAGCGATCGGGCAAAGACGCGCGCATCCTCGACCTCGGTCGCTTCCAGTCCCTCTGGTGCGCGGTACCGTGTACCCGACTCACGCACAAGGCCCGCCTGGTTTTCGAAGGTCACGATCTTGACCTTGCCGGCGATGGTCTGACCGACGCGGATGGTGCCGTCAGCCGTCACCATGACGGGGCCTTCCGGAAGTTGAATCTCACCGCCGTCACCGACCACCGGCATGTCGTCCATCGTCGTCAACAGGCCGTCGGCCTGGACCTTGAAGTTGCCGGCGCGTGTGTAGCGCGTCCCGCCTGGCGTCTCGATCTCGAAGAATCCCGGACCTTCGATCGCCATGTCGAGATCGCGCCCGGTCGAGGCGATCGTGCCGGGGTGGAAGTTTGTCTTCTGTCCCCCGTGCGTGACGTCGATCGCCGAGTCGAGCGCTGACGCGAAGGCGCGCCTCGCCTCCTCGGTAGACGTCCGCTGCGTCTTGTAGCCGGCGGTGCCTGCATTGGCCAGGTCGGCTGCGAGCCGATCCAGGTCATCGAGGCGCATCCGCATGCCGCTCAGTGCGCTGTAAGCTCCGCCTGGCATCCTGTCTCCTCTCGCGTGGCTGTCACGAGCAGATCGCTGACGTGTTGCGCCGCATTCACGCGGAACCATCGATACGTGTCGCACTCGGTGTGCTGCATGGTGACCGCACGTGCCTGGGCCACCATATTGGCGACATGTGCTGCTGCGTCACTCACGCTCGTCATGGTCAAGGCCTCATGCGAGCGCAGTGGTTCCTGGGCCGGCCTGTACGCATCGAGCGCCACTCGAAACACCGAATCGGTCACGAGAAAAATTTCCGGGGCCCACCCGGTCATCCGCACCAGCGCGCGCATGGCTGCCGTGGGCACTGGTGCAGTGCACACCACGTACAGCTTCTTCAGCACCTCGTCGGCCTCGAACGGCACGAGCCCAAGCGCGCGAACGGTCGCGGCAGGCAGCGGCACTGGTGACCGCTCGACTCGGCTGACATCGAAGGTCGTGAGGTACTTCACGCCCGCCTGCGTTGCCAGTGCGCGCAACACTTCTTCTGCCGTTGCATAGCCCAGGCGCTCGAGCTGCTCGCCGAGCTTCAACCCGGTACGTGCAGTCGCCTCGAGCGCCGAGTCGAGCTCGGGCTGCGTGACGGCGCCGGCATGACGAAGCAACACGCCGAGCTTCAACGGTGGCAGCCCCACCACTCTCCTCCCGTACGTTCGGTCTTCGGTCAGACCGGCTCGCACAGCCTGCTCGACGCAGCTCCGCGAGCAGTACCAGAGGCCGTTGAACTGCAGGGCGCCGATGCTGCGGACCGACGCGCCAGCCACGCGTTCGAGCGCAGCCAGGTTGGGCCGCCAGCGCCCGCACCTGCCGTCAGCGCACCTCGGCATGAGCTTTCTCCCGCTGGGCGGCGTTGGCGAGCTGCAGGCGCAGTCGCACTTCACTCTCCGACATCTTTTCAGTGGCCGCGATGTCCTGCACCGATCGTCCCCGCCGCGCCGCCGTCGTCACACGACGCTGAGTGACGGCTCTGGTCTTCGGCTTCGGCGCCGGCGCTGTCTTCGCAGCAGCTCCCAGCCGCTCGATCTCCTGCGCGACGTCACGCAATCCGCCTTCAACCGTATCGGTGAGCAGCGAGATGCCGGCCGCGAGATGGGCGATGCGATCGCCGAGCTTGGCGATCCTCCGCTGCTGCAGCACGTGCATGCGGAACGACGCCACGAGCGTCAGCACGAGCACCGCCGCGCCCGACCACAGATAGATCTCCACACCTACACCTCCATCGAACGCACACGTTCGCGCTGACTGACCACATCCAGAATGCGGATCCCGTAGCTGCCCCCGACAATCACCACTTCCCCGTGCGCGACCACGCGATTGCTGACGAGCACTTCCACCGGGTCGTCGGGCGAGCGTCCGAGATCGATCACCGAACCGGGACCGAGGCGGGTCAGCGCGCGCAGCGGCAGCTCGGTTCGCCCGAACCTCACGACCAGCGGCAGATCGATGTCGAGAATGACGTCGATGCGATCGTCCAATGGTTTCTCGGGTGTCTCGGGCGCCTTGGCGGCAGCCGGAGCAGTCACCGCGACGGGCTTCGGGCTCGGCGCGGGCTTCGCGGCTGGCGCCTGAACCGCCGCCGTGAAGGCGCCATCGACGGTCACTGCGAGCGCGACCGGCAACTTCCCGGCGCTGATCGCGTAGGCCACCCACTCGCCCTGGGGCACCCGGCCCTCGCTCGAAACGACCTCGCCAACCGACAACTTCGCGCCGCGCGCCACCGGCTTGAGCGCGAGCGCACCGGCGGCCTGGGCCACCACTTCACGCAGCGTGTCGAGCAGCGCTTCGTCGGGACTCGAGCCTTCGATGCCGGTCATGAGCGAAGTAATGGCAGTCGCGCCATCGTGATCGAGCACCACGCTGATCGTGCCGGTCAGCGCACCCTCGGCCTTCACTTCTACGACCCACTGCCGGCCCATCGCCGGCGCGCCCGGCGCAACGGCGGCCGCCGAATCGATCATCGCCCCGACGACGATGGCCAGTTCGTCGGCGAAGGCGCCGAACATCTCGCGATTCACGTAGGCACTCATGCGGCAGCTCCTTGCTGCACCGTGTTCCTGGACAACGACTCGATCTGCACGCCCGCGCTCTTGCCGTGTTGTGTGAGGCGTCCGCCAAAGCGACGGACCTGGCCGATGTGCACCTCAACGGGCTGGGCGACCGGGTGGCCAAGCGACAACACGTCCCCCGGCTTCAGTGCGATCAGATCGCGCGCCGGCAGCGTGGTCTCGAGCAGTGCGGTCACCGGCAACCGGACCCGGCCGAGATTGGTATGCAGCCACGCCTCTTCGTCGGCGGTCGGCTGCTTGCGCGTGCGCTGCCAACCCTGCTCGAACGCCTCGCCGACGGCTTCAATCGCGGCGGCAGGGATACAGATGTTCACCATGCCGCGTGTCTCGGCAATGCGAATGTCGAATACCAGCAGGATCACGATCTCGGTCGGCCCGGTGACCTGGAGCATCTGCGGCCGGGTCTCGCGCGCCTGGATGCGGAACTCCATGTTGGCGATCGGCTTCCACGTTTCCGTCAGGTTGTCGAGCATCAAGTTGACGACCGAGTCGACGACGTTCTGTTCGATGAGCGTCAGCGCGCGATTCGGTCCCGGCGTCTGCCCGGTGCCGCCGAGCAGTCGATCGACCATCGTGAACGCAACCGAGGGATTGATCTCGAGCGCACCCACGCCATCGAACAGGCTCAGGTTCACGGCGTAGAAGGCCGTCGGGTCCGGCAACGACATCAGGAATTCGGAGTACGCGAACTGCTCCACCGAGACGATGCTCACCTCGGTCATCGCGCGGAGGAACGCCGACAGGGAGGTGGACACGTTCAGCGCGAACCGGTCGTGCAGGAAATGCAGGGAGCGCAGCTGCTCCTTCGAGACACGATCCGGGCGGCGGAAGTTGTAGATGACGACACCGCTCGACGACCCGCCATCGATCGGCTCGGCCGAACGTTCGGTGGCCGCGGCCGACGACGCCAGCAGCGCGTCGATCTCGTCCTGCGTGAGAATCTTGCTCACGCGCGTGCCTCCGCCATACCGAGCGAACTGCGCAGCAGCGTCCGCAGCCGCGAGATGGCCAGCGACCGCAACTGGCTGACGCGCGACTCGCACACGCCGATGACCTCGCCGATTTCCGCGAGGGTCAGCTCTTCCTGGTAGTACATCGCCAGGATCTGCCGTTCGCGTTCGGGCAGTTCCTCGATGGCGCGCGCCAGATGTACTTTGAGCTCCTTCCGCTCGAGCTGCGCGACTGCGTCTTCCGACGCATCGATGCACAGCTCGATGAGCGGCGTCCCGTCCGGCGTCGGGGCATCGAGCTGACGAACCGAACCCACTTCGAGCGTGCGGAGCTGCTCGAGCGCCTTCTCGTAGGCGGGAACCGAAAGGTCCATCGCTTCGGCGATCTCGTCTTCGCGAGGCTCGCGGCCAAGACGATGACGCAGCGACGCGACCGCCGCATCCATCTCGCGTCTCAGGCGGCGAAGCGAGCGCGGCGCCCAATCGAGCTCGCGCAGTGCGTCGAGCATTGCGCCGTTGACCCGCCGGCGGGCAAACGCATCGAACGGCACGCCGAGCGACGGGCGGTAGCGCGTCGCGGCGTCGATCAGCCCCAGCACGCCGACGCTGATCAGATCGTTCATCTCGACCTGCGACGGCAGACGCTGAGCGAGTCGCTGGGCAAGTGTCTTGACCAGCCCCACGTGCTCCATCACGAGTCGATCGCGATCGTCTGTGGTCGCGGCGGACGTCTTCACGCGCACTGAGACACCTCCGTGACGGGCTCCGGCACCGATGCCCCAACCGCCAGGCGCAACCCGCCCGGTCCGCGGCCGAGGCCGGCCAGACGCGAGGCGAGGATCCGGAAGCAACGGCTGGCCGCGGCCTGCGGCAAGTGGTCGACGACGGCGCGCTGCACCAGCACCGAGTCGCGTACTGCACGGTCCTCGGCGACGAAGCCGTAGTAGCGAAGCGTGCGCCCGAGGAACCGCAGCGCTGCGACGTCGAGTTGCTTGAAGGCCAGCGCCGCCTCGTCGTTGTCGCGCACCGAGTTGACGATCACGCCAATCTCGGTCTGCGGCGACATCCGGGTGAGGATCTTGGCGGTGGCATAGGCATCGACGACCGCCGACGGCTCGAGCGACGTGACGAGCGCCACGCGCTCGGCGAGGCGCAGCGTTTCGAGGACGTTGTCGGAAATGCCGGCGGCAGTATCGATGAGCAGAAAATCCAGGCGAGACGCGAACCGGTACAACGTCTCGCGCAGCAGGGTGCGCTGTGCCGAGGTCAGCGCCGTGATCGACTGGAACCCGGAGCTCGCTGGAATGACCTCGATGCCGAGCGGACCGCGCACGACGATGTCGGCCAGCGATTTCTCGCCGGCGAGCAGGTGGCCGATATGGTTTTCCGGCGTGAGGCCAAGCATCACGTCTATGTTGCCGAGCCCGAAATCGGCATCGAGCACACCCACGCGATGACCCAGGCGGGCGAGCGAGAGCGCCACATTCACCGTGACGCTGGTCTTACCCACGCCACCCTTGCCGCTGGTGATGGCAACGACCGCGGCCACGTTCGATCCGCTGGTCACGCCACTGCTCCTTGCACCATCTCGCCCATGAGCCAGTCGGCCAACACGGGCGCGGTTACTCGATGCAGGTCCACCGGCACGTTCTGCCCGGTGCCGAAGAAGGACAACGGCACCTGGCGCGCGAGAAGCACGTTGACCAGCGGACCGATGGTGTCGGCTTCGTCGAGGCGCGTCAGCACGACCCGCGTTGGGCGGGCATCGGCAAATCGCTCGAACAGCCGCTCGGCCGATCGGGCAGACGTCGTGGCGGGAATCACCAGATGCGTGCGCACGTTGGTCCGGGTGCCGAGCGCTCGAAACATCTCTTTCGCGACATCGTCGGACGGCGAGCGTCCGGCGGTGTCGACGAGCAGCGGGTGCGCGGTCTGGTCGAGCGCGCGTGCGAATTCGTCCGGTGTGCGGGCCGCTGAAAACTGTGCCCCCAGGATGTCGGCATAGAGTCGGAGCTGTTCGATCGCACCGACGCGGAAGCCGTCTGCTCCAAGCAGCGCCAGGCGTTGCCCCCGCCGCGCACGCTCCTGTGCGGCGATCTTCGCGATGGTGGTCGTCTTGCCCACGCCCGGCGGGCCGACGAACACTTCGATCGGCGCGTACGGCTCGTCGCCCGCCACGATCGCCGACAACTCCCGAGCCAACGTTTCCTTGATGCTGTCGGTGTCGGCACCGCGCCGGCGGGTGACCGGATGCGACTTCGCAATTTCGCGCGCCAGGTCTGTTGGCAGTCCGGCCGCCTCAAGCCGCGCGGTGATCTGGTCGATTGCCCGGTCGGAACGCGAACGCCGCGCGGCGATAACCGGCTCGGGGTCGGAGTGTCGGGTGTCCGGCACCATTGGCCGCTCTGCCGCCGCGGTCAGCTCGATTTCACGACCGCCCATGAGGCCGCGCACACCGGTCGCGGTGACTTCACGAGTCGACAACACCAGCGCATCGGGCCCCAGTTCCTCCCGCACGGCGCGAAGTGCGTCTTTCAGCGTTGCTCTGCGATAGCGCTTCAAATGCATGTCAGTCGAGGGTCGCCACTGAAACAACCGGGATATGTGCCGGAACCTCGTTGTGCGAGAGCACCCCTAAGTGCGGCAGTACCCGCGCAAACAGCCTCCACAAATGAGGCCTCAGCGTTGGCGAGCACAAGAGCACGGGTTGTGCCACAGCCTGTTCGAGCGCGCGTGCGATGCGCGACGCGATGTTCTGGGCCTGTTGCGGGTCGAGCGCGAGGATGGCGCCGTGGTCCGTCCGGACCAGCGACGCCAGGAGTCGCTCTTCCAGCACCGGTGCAACTCCGATCACCGGCAACTCGCCTTTGTCGGTCTGATAGGTGCGACAGATCGCGCGGCCAATCGAGGCGCGGACCGCCTCGGTGATCGCATCAGGATCCTTCGTGACCATCGCTGCATCCGCAATGGCTTCGAGAATCGTCGTCAGATCTCGCACCGGCACGCGCTCACGCAGCAACTGGCGCAGGACGCGCTGAATCTCGCCGAGCGAGACGAGCTTCGGCACGAGGTCTTCGACCAGGCGCGGCGAGGATTGCGCAATCTGGTCCACCATTTCCTTGACCTGCTGGCGACTCAGAAGATCCGGCAGGAATGCGCGGATGGTTTCCGACAGATGGGTCGACAGCGCGGTGGTCGCGTCGACGACGGTGTAGCCTGCGGCCGATGCGGCCTCGCGGTGGTCCTGTGCAATCCAGGTCGCAGGCAGCCCGAACGCCGGCTCTTTCGTTTGCGTGCCCTCGATCGTCTTCGTGACCGTCCCGGGGTTGATGGCGAGCAGGCGCTCGGGATACAGCTCTCCGCGAGCGACCTCGACTCCCTTCACGAGAATGCTGTACGCGCGTGGTCCCAGCTGCAGGTTGTCCGCGATTCTCACGGGCGGAACGACCAGACCGGTCTCGGTCGCGATCTGCTTGCGAATCGATCGCACTCGCGTCAGCAGCGTTCCTCCCTGGCGTTCGTCGACGAGGCTCACGAGCGCGTAGCCGACATCGACACCCAGGGGGTCAACGGCGACAGTCGGTTCAGCCGCATCGCTGGGTGGCGCCGCCGATTCAGCACTGACGTCCTCGGTCGGCCGTGTCCGCACCGCGTAGGCCGCAGCACCTAGGACCGCTGCAACCGTCAGGAACGCGAGCTTGGGCAGGCCGGGAATCAGTGCGAGCAGCGTGAGCAGGCCGGCAGCCACACCCAGCGGACGGGATCGCTCGAGCAACTGCACGGCAACCTCTTCACCGAGGTGGGATTCCGCGGCCGCGCGCGTGGTGATGAGACCACCGGCCATCGAAACCAGCAGCGCGGGGATGGCCGTGACCAGGCCTTCACCCACCGTCAGGATCGTGTAGGTTTCGGCCGCCGTGGCCAGGTCCATTTCGTGCTGCCAGACACCGATGATCAACCCGGCGACGATATTGACCGCGGTAATGAGGACCGCAGCGAGGGCATCACGCTGCGTGAACCGGATGGCCCCGTCCATCGCGCCGTAGAAATCCGCCTCGCGCCGCAGTCGATCGCGGCGGTCGCGCGCCTCGGCGTCGGTGATCGCACCCGATGACAGGTCGGCGTCGATCGCCATCTGCCGTCCGGGCAACGCATCGAGGGTGAAGCGGGCGGTGACTTCCGAGATGCGGACCGCACCGTGGTTGATGACGATGTACTGGATCGCGATGAGCACCAGGAAGACCACGACACCGACAACGAAGTTGCCACCGACCACGAACTGGCCGAAGGCCATGATCACGTGACCGGCGGCCTCGATGCCGTCGCCGCCGTTGAGCAGCACGAGGCGCGTGGAGGCCACGTTCAGCGACAGGCGGATCAGCGTGAGCAGCAGCAGCAGCGACGGGAAGACCGAGAACTCCACCGGCTGCCGCACGTAGATGGCGGTGAGCAGCAGCACCACGGCGAGGCCGATGTCGATCGACAGCAGCAGGTCGAGGAGCAGCGTCGGCAGCGGAACAATCATCAGCAGCACGACCGCCATGACGGCGACCGGTGCGATCAGATGACTGGCGCGATTGGGTTTGGTCGTGGTCGGCATATCAGAGCATCAGTTGCTTGATTCGAACCAGGTAGGCCAGCACTTCCGCGACGGCCCCAAAGAGCGGCGCCGGGATGGTCTGACCGATCTCAGCGGTACGGAAGAGCGCCTGCGCGAGCGGCTTGTTCTCGACGATCGGCACGCCGTGATAACGGGCGACGTCGCGGATGCGCAGCGCCACGTGATCGGCGCCTATCGCCAGTACCCGGGGCGCCGGCAGCGTGTCGCGCCGGTATGCGATGGCAACGGCAATGTGGGTGGGGTTGGTGATGACGACCGTCGCGCGCGCGACGTCCTGCATCATCCGGCGGCGGGAGATGTCGAACTGCGCCTTGCGAACGCGGCGCTTGTTCTCGGGACTCCCCTCCATCATCTTGTGTTCGTCTTTCACTTCTTGCTTGGTCATCTTGAGCGAGCTGGTCATGCGGTATTTCTGAAGGGCGTAATCGCCGAGCGCGAGGATCCCGAGCGCCCACGCCACGCGCCAGAGCAGCGTCTCGCTGTGCGCCCACCCCTGCGCCGCCGCGCCGAACGGCGTCAGCCACGGGAGCGACGGCGATTCCACGATGAACGACGCGACGATCCGCCATGCGAGCCACGTAATGACGGTCACGGAGATCAGCGTCTTGATCGTCTCGATCCCCGACTGCATCATTCCGAGCTTCTTCACGCCGTTGGCGGGGTTGAGTCGAGACCAGTTGAGCTGCAGCGCGTTGGGGGCAAACACCCAGCCGCCCTGGAATCCGTGCATGCCGACGCCGACGAGCATCGTGGCAATCGCGATCGGACCGACCAGGAGGGCAATCAGGATCGAACCCTGGAACGCGTGCGTCGTGATGTCGCCGGCGGCGAGCGGTCTGAGCGGGTCGTCACCGAAGTGCGCGAGATCGGCGGCCAGGCGCTCCGCCAGGCCGTCGATCAATCGGCCTCCGAGCCGAGCCAGGGCAATCGTCGCGGCCACGGCTGCCGCGGCCAGCGCGAGATCACGGCTGCGCGCGACCTGACCTTTCTCGCGCGCGTCGTGCAGGCGCTTTGCTGTGGGTTGTTCTGTGCGGTCCTGCGACATGTGACTACCTGAACGCAGCCGCCAGGCGCAGACCGAGGTCGATCGTGCCGTCGACCACGGATGCAATGACCTGTGGAACCGTACCGATCGTCACCGCCAGCACGAGCAGCCCAACGAGCAACCGCACCGGATAGCCGACGACCATGAAGTTCAGCGACGGCGCCGAGCGCGACACGAGACCGACGGCGAGCTCGACGAGCAGCAGCACGAGCACGAGCGGCGCCGCCAGTCGCACGCCGACGGTGAAAATGAGCGCGAGTATCTGGCGCACGCCGGCGAGGATCGATTCCTCGACGTGGCCACCGCCGATCGGCAGTCCCTCGTAGGAGGCGACCATCGCGCGCAGAATCTGGTGATGCCCGTTGACGGCGAAGAAGGCCAGCATCGCCAGCAGGCCGTAGAGCGACGTGATGACGGAGTTGCGGACGCCGCTGACCGGGTCGATCGTCGCCGCATACGAGAAACCGATCTGGTATCCGCCGAGATGACCGCCCAGTTCGGCTGCCGCGATGAGCGCTCTCATCGCGAGCCCGAGCGACAGGCCGATCGCCATCTCGCGAGCGATGATGAGCGCGAGCGACACGTCGCTGGTCAGTGCCGGGACCGTCACGGTGGGTGCCAGCACGATCGCCAGGAGAACGGTGATCGCCACCTTGACCGGAGTCGGCGCGAAGGTGCCACCCAATGCAGGAGCCACCATCACCAGCATCCCGGGGCGCACCAACAGCAACCCGAATCTGATCACCACCGAGAGATCCATCAGCGGATGAACTCCGGGAGACGG
>JAICEG010000062.1 GCA_025924295.1 Vicinamibacteria bacterium | reverse complement strand
CTGACGGCGTGCCTGACCAACCTCGTGCACCACCAGCGTGACCGCGTCGGCTTCGTGGCCTTCGACAGCGAGGTCGTCGAACACGTGCCACCCTCGGCCAAGCACATGGAGACCGTGCTGCACGTGCTGGACCGGTTGAAGCCCGGGAAGCCCGGAAACCTGAAGGGGCCGCTGCACAAGCTGGCGGAACATTTCGGGCGCCGCGGTGTCCTCGTGATCGTCTCGGATTTCTATGATGATCCCGAGGCGATCCTCGATGCGGTTTCCCCGCTCCGATTTCGTGGTCAGGATCTGATCGCGTTCCACGTCCTCGACCCGACCGAGCTGGAGTTCGGCTTCACCGACGCGCAGCCGTTCGAGGATCTCGAAAGCGGCGAGCAGATGCCGGTGGTGCCGGAAGCGTTCAGGGAAGAGTATCGTTCGCTGGTGCGCGCCCACATCGACGCGCTCACGAAGAGTTTTGCTGGTGTGCGCGTGGACTACTCGATGCTCGACACGTCGAAGCCGCTCGACTTCGCGCTTTACCGGTATCTGGGCAGTCGCGCCAAGATGATGAAGGTTCGGTGACGTGAGCTTCCTTGCCCCCCTTTTCTTCGCGGCACTCGCCGCGCTGGCCATCCCGGTGCTTCTGCACCTGACGCAGCGCGAGAAGAAGCAGATCGTCCATTTCCCGTCGCTGATGTTCGTCCGGCGGATTCCGTATCAGTCCGTGCGGCGCCGCAAGATTCAGAACTGGCTGCTGCTGATGGTGCGGATGGCAGCGCTTGCGCTGATCATCCTGGCGTTCGCGCGGCCGCTGCTCGATCGCGCCGACGTTCCGACGGCGGGCGCCGACGCTCGCGAAGTGGTGTTCCTCGTCGATACCAGTTACAGCATGGGATTCGGCAACCGGTGGCCGGAGGCACAGGCGGCTGCGCGCGATCAGATCAACCGGCTCACGGCTTCCGACCGTGGATCGGTCGTGTTGTTCGGATCCGGCGCTGACATTCAGCTGCGTTCGACGTCCGAGCGCTCGCGATTGGCTGCGACCGTCGATTCCGCCGCACCGAGCCCGTCGTCCACGAGGTTTTCGCCGGCGCTGAAGGTGGCTGGCAGCATCCTGGCTGACTCCACGCTGCCCCGGCGTGAGGTCGTGATCATCAGCGACTTCCAGCGCGGCGGGTGGCGCGGTGAGGAGGGAGCCAAGCTCCCTGAGGGCACGACACTGACGCCAGTTCCGATTCAAAGTACCGCGAACCGCGGGAACCTGAGCGTCACCGGTGTGACGTTCACCCGGACCTCGTTCTCCGATCAGCAGCGCATCGTCGTCACGGCCGGTGTTTCCAATCGGACCGACCAGTCGGTAGCGGGAAGCACGATGACGCTCGAAGTCGGCGGAATCTCGGTCGGGACGAAACCGGTAGTCGTGGAGCCGGGCACGAGCGGGTCAGTCGCGTTCGATGCGTTCACCATCAGCGGCCGAAATACCCGCGCGAGCGTCCGACTATCAGAAGATGCGCTCGCCGCCGACAACTCGTTCAACTTCGTCCTGTCACCAATCGAGCCGGTCCACATCACCGTGGTGGATCGAGGCAACGCTGCGTCTGGGCTCTACCTCACCCGAGTCCTGTCGATCGGTGAGTCGCCGAAGTTCGAGGCGGTGTTCCGGCAGGGAGATGCGCTCTCGGACGAGGACCTGCGCCGGAGCGCCGTCGTCGTGCTGAATGACGTGGAAGTGGGCGTACCGCTGGCGCGAAGGCTCGCGCGTTACGTCGAGCAGGGTGGCGGTCTGTTTGTCGCTACCGGCTCACGGGCGCGATGGCCGCAGGAGGTCGATGCGTTGCCGGGTACCGTGGGGCCGCCCGTCGATCGCACGCGTGGTGATGCGGCCCGCGTTGGCGCGCTCGAATACGGGCATCCGGTCTTCGAGCCGTTCCGCGCACCACGGAGCGGTGACTTCTCGTCGATCCCGGTATACGGATATCGGAACGTGACGGCGGCGAAGGACGCGCAGGTGCTCGCGCGCTTCGACGCAGGGACGCCGGCGGTGCTCGAGCGGCGGCTGGGGCGAGGGCGGGTGATGCTCTGGGCATCGACGCTCGACGTCTCCTGGAGTGACCTTCCGACCAAGCCGGTCTTCCTTCCGTTCATTCATCAGAGCGTTCGTCATCTGGCCGGGTATACCGAACCAGATCCCTGGCTCACCGTCGGGCAGGTGTTGAACGCATCCGCCGGCCCGGCGCGGATCTCCGATTCGCCACGTGTCCTGCTCACGCCGTCCGGGCGTCGCCTTCCGCTCGACGATGAGGGTTCCGACGTTCTCGAGCTGACCGAACAGGGGTTCTACGAGATTCGCGGCGAAGCGAATCAGACCGAAACGGTGGTGGCGGCCAACGTCGACCCGGCGGAGGCCGACCTGACGCCAATGGATCCGCGTGAAATTACGGCGGCCGCGGTCGGGGCGGGGGCCGAGGAGCAAGGTGCTCAGAACGGGGTGCCGCTGACGCCGGAAGCCCGGGAAAAGAACCAGCGGCTGTGGTGGTATCTCCTGATCGTCGGAATCCTGGTCCTGGGCGTCGATACGCTCCTGTCCAACCGTATGGCGAAGGCGTAAACTACGAGCTATCGGCTACGAGCCAGCCTGGAGGGTCCCTCAATGCTCGAGTATCTGCGACGTGCTTCTGTGCCGACGGATCTGCTCGGCATCATCGCGGAAGTGCGACGGCGCTGGCGCCTGAAACTCGCGCTCCGCGGTGTCGTGCGCGTCCTCGCAATCCTCCTGGCCTTTTTCCTGGTCGCGGCCGTCCTGATGCAGTGGGACAGGTTCAGCCCGGTCTCGATTGTGCTCGCCCGGGTGCTGCTGGCCCTCACGCTGCTGACCTCGGTTTACTTCTTCCTCATTCAACCGTTGCGCAGGCGCGTCACCGATGAACAGGTCGCCCTGTATCTCGAGGAGCACGAGCCGTCGCTGCAGGCGGCGCTGCTGAGCGCGGTCGAGTCGCATCGCACCAGCAACACGGCGGAATCCGAGGCACTCGTCAAACGCGTGATCGAGCAGGCGATCGAGGCGTGCGCCCGGCTCAACGCCGCGCACCGCGTCGAGATGCAACCGCTGCAGCGGAACGCCATGGCGCTGGGCGCCGTAGCGCTGGTGGCGCTGCTCGCCGTTGCCGTCGGCCCGGCGTTCCTTCGACATGCGCTGTCGGCCATGCTGCGCGTCGCGAGCGTCCAGGCGGCCTCCCCGTACCGCATCGAGGTGACACCGGGGAATGTAACGGTTCCCAAGGGCGCCGATCAGACGATTACCGCGTCGCTCGTCGGCTTCGCGTCCGAGGACGTGGTGCTGATGGTGCGCCGGACACCCACCGGCGAATTCGAGCCGCTGCCGCTCGTCCGCAATGACGACGGGAAGTACGAAGGCGCGGTGTTCGATGTGAACGCGCCGACCTGGTATCAGGTTGTCGCCGACGGCGTCCAGTCGCAGGTCCATACGCTGCAGGTCGTCGACGTGCCCTACGTGCAGCGTCTGGAAATCGAGTACCACTTCCCCGCGTACACCGGCCTCGAGCCGCAGAAGATCGAGGACGGCGGCGACATCGCCGTGCTGCGTGGAACGGAGGTGCGCCTCCGGGTGTTTCCGACGATGAAGACGTCGGCCGGGCGCATCACGCTGAACGAGAAGGACGCGATGGATCTGGCGCCGCAGGCCGACGGTTCGTTCACGGCAGCCTTCAAGGTCGAACGCGATGGCTCGTATCGCGTGGACTTGCAAGCGCCGTCAGGTGAACTGGCGGCGGCGTCTCCGCAGTACACGATCGACGTGCTCGACGATCAGGCGCCCTCGGTGTCGTTCAATCGACCGGGTCGTGACACGTCGGCATCATCCATCGAAGAAGTGTTCGTCGAGGCGGCCGCCGAGGACGATTTCGGAATTCGCAACCTCGAGTTGGTGTACTCGGTCAACGGCGGGGCGGAGAAAGTCGTCAAGCTGTTCTCGGGCACGTCGCGGCTGCCCGAGGTGACCGCAGGTCACACGTTCTACATGGAAGAGCTCGGCGTCGAGGCCGGTGATTCGGTCTCGTACTACGCGCGTGCGACCGACAACGACTCGACGGGCGCGAAGAACGCATCGAGCAACCTGTACTTCCTCCGCATCAGGCCGTTCAAGAAGGACTTCAAACAGGCGCAGTCGCAGGGTGGCGGCGGTGGCGGCGGCGGTGGTGGAGCCGGACAGGTTGAAGCGCTGTCCGAGCAGCAGCGGCAGATCATCTCGGCGACCTTCAACGTTCAGCGCGATCGGCGTTCGGTGAACGCGACGAAGTTCAAGGAGAACTCCACCGTCGTGTCGCTCTCGCAGTCCCGCCTGCGTGAACAGGTCGAAGGACTGCTGACGCGCATGAACAGCCAGCTCGTCGAGCGCGACCCGGCATTCGCGAAGATCGCGGAACTGCTCCCGCAGGCGGTCACGGCGATGAAGGAGGCTGAAGGGAAGCTGAGTGCGGCGGCGCCGGATCAGGCCCTGCCGCCCGAGAACAAGGCGCTGCAGATCCTGCAGAAGGCCGAGGAAGAGTACGAGACGCAGATCAGCGTCAACCGCCAGCAAGGTGGCGGCGGTGGCGGGGGTGGCGGGGCGATGCAGCAGGAGCTGGCCGAGATCTTCGAGCAGGAGCTCGACCAGATGGCCAATCGCTACGAGACGGCGAACCAGGCGTCGGAGCAGCAGAACGATCGCGAGGTCGACGAGCTGCTCGAGAAGCTGAAGGAGCTCGCACGTCGCCAGGAGCAGGAGGCCGAGCGCCAGCGGCGCCGCGCGCTGCAGGGACAAGGCGGCGGCGGTGGCAGCGCGCAGCAGCGCGCGCTCGCCGAGCAGGCAGAAGAAGCCGCGCGACGGCTGGAGCGGCTCGCCCGCGAGGAGCAGCGACCCGAGTTGCAGGAAGCTGCGCGCCAGGCGCGCGAAGCAGCCGATGCGATGCGTCGTGCAGCTGCCGGTGGCGATGCCGGCGCGCAGGCCCAGGCACAGGCCGCGCTCGAACGGCTGCGTGAAACCGAGAAGCGATTGCAGCAGTCGTTGACACAGCGCGCCGAGCGCGACATCGCCGACGCGCGCCGGGACGCCGAGGAGATCGCGCGGGAGCAGCAGGAGATCTCCGAACAGGTCCGTCAGCTCGCAGCCAATCCGTCGGCTCGGGCGCAGGCCGCTCGTGGGATCAACGAGAAGAAGGATCAGCTCGAGGAGAAGCTCGGGAAGCTCGAAGCCGATCTGGATGAAGCCGCGCGCGATGCGAGTCGCGAAGAACGGCCGGCCTCACGCAAGATGGCCGAAGCCGCCGGCGCGATCCGAGACAATCGCCTCCGCGATGCAGTGCGGTATTCGAAGGCGCTCGTCAGCCGTGGATCGAATCAGCAGGCGAATGCGGCCGAGGCCGATATCGCGCGCGGGATCGACGAGATGCGCCAGCGCCTCGACGAGGCGCAGGCCGCGCTCGGTCAGGGTGCGCCGGGCGACAAACGTGAGGATGCCCAGCGTCGTGCCGAGCGTCTGGCCCGGGCCGCGGAATCGCTGCAGGAGCGGACGCGTGAGCGTGCGCAGCAGAACGGCCGTCAGCAGGGGAATCAGCAGGGCAACAACCAGCAAGCGCGCGGCCAGCAGGGTCAGGAAGGACAGGGGCAGGAAGGTCAGCAGGGCCAGGGGCAGTCACAGGGACAAGGTCAGGGTCAGGGTGAAGGCCAGGGCCAGGGCCAGGGTGACAGCCAGCAGGCCGGCGAGGGCGGCGGACAGCGTGGCGATGGGCGTGATGGTGGCCGGTTCGCCGCCGGTGGCTACGATCGTGGGGGCGCCTGGCGCGGGGGCTCCACGTGGGGCGGCTGGTGGGATGGTGGCCCCGTCAATCTGACGCCTGAGGATATCCGTCAGCTGCGCAGCGAGGCGCGCCAGTACGCAAACGAAGCGCAGGATCTGCGCGGCCTGCTTCGTGGCGAGAACATCGATCCACGTGAACTGGACGAGATCGTCAATGCCCTGCGCCAACTGCAGGACGACCGCGTCTATCAGAACGTCGAGGAACTGGCCCGGTTGCAGGCATTCGTGGCCGACAGCCTGAAGCGTTTCGAGTTCGGCTTGCGACGGCAACTCGACGCGAACACCGGCGCGATCGTGCTCTCCGGCTCTGACGAAGTCCCGGAAGAGTTCCGCAAGCTGGTCGAGCAGTACTACCGGTCTCTCGGACAAGCAGGGCGGTGAGATTCCGCGTCCTCGTGGCCCTCGCGCTCGTCGTCTGCATGGCGAGTGCGGCGGCCGCGCAGTTCGGCCGCGGGTTCGGCTTCGGCTTCCGCAGCCGTTATCCTCCTCGGTTTCCCAAGGCGGACACCTTTGGTGTCGGGTTCAACTTCTGCCGCGGCATCTACACGAGCGCGCGCGGTGAAGCCGGCGGACAGGGCTGGTCGACCGACTACCCGGACGCCGATCTCAATTTCTCCATACGCCTCTCCGAACTCACCCGCACGCGGGTGAAGTTCAACGACGACGGCCGCCCCGACTTCGTCACGATTCGTCTCACTGACGATGCGCTGTTCCAGTGTCCTTACCTGCACATGGAAGACGTCGGTACTGCTTCGTTCAATCAACGTGAGGTCGAGGCGCTCCGAGCCTACCTGCTCAAGGGTGGATTTCTCTGGGTGGACGATTTCTGGGGAAGCTACGCCTGGGACGACTGGGTCTCGGAAATCGGTCGCGTGCTTCCACCCAACGAGTATCCGATCCACGACCTGACGCCCGCGCATCCGATCTATCGAACGCAGTTCCAGATCACGGAGTTCCCGCAGATCCCGTCGATTCAGTCGTGGCGCGGCAACCCGCACGAGACCTCCGAACGCGGTGATGACAGCGCCGAACCGCACTTCCGCGCCATCTTCGATGCGCGCGGCAACATCATGGTGCTGATGACGCACAACACCGACATCTCGGACGCGTGGGAACGCGAAGGCGAGGATCCGCGATACTTCTACCAGTTCTCCCCACGGGGCTATGCAGTGGGCATCAACGCGGTCCTCTACGCCATGACTCATTGATTCATCGGTCCGAAGGGACGACGTGCGATGGTGCGATGGTCCGGTCCGAGGGTAGGTGGTGCGACGGTGCGAGCGGTGCTCGTGCTGCTGCTGCTCGTGCCGATTGCTCTCAGCGCTCAAGTCCGGTCATCGTCGTCTCGATTCAGGCAGGCGGTCGAGTACGACGGCAACCTTGCCTTCACTCGAGTGATCTACGGCTCGAGCCTGCGCGGCTTCGGGTTCGGCGGCGCAGCCTGGTCGCACGACTATCCGGCCGCGGACAAGAACCTCAGCGCCATCATCGACTACATCACCCATATTCGAGTGCGGCTCGACGGCACCAACGTGCTCGACCTCGACGATCCCGAGATTTTCCAGAACCCGGTCCTCTACGTGTGGGAGCCGGGATTCTGGACGATTCAGCCAAGCGAAGCGAAGCAGCTGCGCGAGTACCTGCTGAAGGGCGGCTTCGTCATCTTCGACGACTTCGAAGGGCCCGATCACTGGGACAACATGGTGGCGCAGATGCGTCAGGCGCTGCCCGAGCATCAGTTCATCCGCATCGACGAGAGTCACCCGATCTTTCATTCCTTCTACGACATCCAGAAGCTCGATGTGCCACATCCCAGCATGGACGTGCCGCCGGGTTACTGGGCGATGTTCGAGAACAACGATCCCTCCGGCCGGATGATCGCGCTCGCCAATCACAACAACGACATCGCGGAATACTGGGAGTGGTCAGCGGAAGGACTGTACAACCCGGACCCCACCAGTAACGCCTACCGACTGGGCGTGAACTACTACGTCTACGCCATGACACACTAGAGCGGTCAACGGCGGTTGGCGCGTCTTGCCTGTAACGTTCCCCCTGTACGCTCACGATAAGATGGCTGAGATGCCGCCATCCGTTCAGACCATTGCTCTTCTTCTGGCTTCCAACGTGTTCATGACGTTTGCCTGGTACGCGCATCTGCGCGACCTGTCAGGGCGGCCGTGGTACCTGGCCGCGATCGCCAGTTGGACCATCGCGCTGTTCGAGTACCTCCTGCAGGTTCCCGCCAACCGCATCGGCTTCGAGACGATGTCGTTGGCGCAGTTGAAGATCCTTCAGGAAGTGATCACGCTGAGTGTGTTCGTGCCGTTCGCCATCTTCTACATGCGCCAGCCCCTCAACTGGAATTTCCTGTGGGCCGGCTTGTGCCTGTTGGGTGCGGTGTATTTCATGTTCAGGTAGGCGCTCGTGCACCAGCAACTCGAAGAGATCGTGGCGGAATTCGAGTCGGCGTCGGTGAGGCTCCGCGAGTTAGGTCGCAGGCTTGCTCCCACGCAGTGGAGCAGGAGACCGGCGCCGGAGAGCTGGTCGCCTGCGGAGAGCGTGGCTCACCTCAACCTCACGGCCATCGCGATGGTGCCGCTGATTCGGCAAGGGCTCGAGGAGGCGCGCCGGTTGCAGCGCTCTCCGGGCGCCCGTTATCGACGCGACATCGTGGGCTGGCTGCTGTGGCGCAGCATCAGTACGCCCGGCCGGTTCAAGGCGAAGACGATTCCCGCATTCGTACCGTCAGGTGATCGGCCAGTCGAAGAGATCACGGCCGAGTTCGATCGGTTGCAGGCCGACCAGATCGCGGTGACCCGGCAGGCCGAGGGGCTGCCGATCGACCGCGTGAAGATCGTGTCGCCATTCAATGCCAGGGTTCGCTACAACGTGTTCTCGGCCCTGTCCATCCTGTCGCGTCACCAGCATCGGCACCTCTGGCAGGCGGAACAGGCCGGCCGCTAGTGGCAGAGGCGCGCGAGCGACCAGATACAATCAGAGCGTGGCCCAACCTGCCGGCGTCAAAATCTGCGACACGATTCTCGATGCCATCGGCAATACGCCGATGGTTCGCATCAATGCGCTTACACGGGACGTGACCGAGGCGACGGTGCTCGCCAAGGTCGAGACATTCAACCCCGGCAACTCGATCAAGGACCGCATCGCGCTCCGGATGATCGAGGATGCCGAGCGCAGCGGTCTGCTCAGGCCTGGCGGCACGATTGTGGAGGGGACGTCGGGCAACACCGGCATGGGCCTGGCTATCGTTGCTGCGATCAAGGGCTACCGCTGCATCTTTACGACTACCGACAAACAGTCGAAGGAGAAGATCGACGCGCTGAAAGCGTTTGGCGCCGAGGTCGTCGTCTGCCCGACCGACGTCGATCCCGAAGACCCACGTTCGTACTACTCAGTGTCGTCGCGCCTGCAGCGGGAAATTCCCGGCGCCTGGAAAGCGAACCAGTACGACAACCCTTCGAACACCGCCGCGCACTATGAACAGACGGCACCCGAGATCTGGGAACAGACCAGCGGTGCCGTCACTCACCTTGTCGTCGGCGTGGGAACCGGCGGGACCATCAGCGGCATCGGGCGCTACCTGAAGGAGCGTAACCCCGCTGTGAAGGTGTGGGGCATCGATACCTACGGCTCCGTGTTCAAGAAGTACAAAGAGACCGGCATCTTCGACAAGAACGAGATCTACCCGTACATCACCGAGGGCATCGGTGAGGACTTCATCCCCGCCAACGTCGACTTCGGCATCATCGACCACTTCGAGAAGGTGACCGACAAGGATGCGGCGCTGATGACGAGACGGCTGGCGCGTGAAGAGGGAATCTTTGCCGGGAATTCAGCCGGGGCGGCGATGGCTGGCGTGATCCAGCTGGCCGATCGTTTCAGGAAGGGCGATGTCGTGGTGGTCGTCTTTCATGACCACGGCTCGCGGTACAGGGGGAAGATGTACAACGACGAGTGGATGGGTGCGAAGGGTTTCCTCGAGGTGACCGGTACTACCGCCCGCGATCTCGTGGCGGCCGGTGTCTCGGGCGAGTTGTTCACAGTGGAGGCCGCCCGCAGCGTCGAGGAGGCAGCGAAGCTGATGAGCCTCCACGACTTCTCCCAGATCTCAATCACCAAGGAAGGCCGCATCATCGGCTCCCTCAACGAGACGCATCTTTACGAGGAGATCGTTCGCCAACCCGCCGTGAAGAAGGAGTCGGTCGAAACGATCATGCAGCCGGCATTCCCGTTCGTCGACATCTCCACGCCAGTCGAACTGCTCTCGACGATGATCACGCCGGGCAACCCGGCCGTGCACATCGGGTTTTTCAACACCCACAACACCTACATCACCACGCGCGCGGTTGTCATCCGCGTGGTTATGTTGGGAGGGGTGTCCGGATAACGCCGCCCACTACCGCTCTCAGCTACGGCTGTCAGCGGCGAAAGCCGCTTGGCTGCGTGATGATCGGCGGCAGCGACCCGTCCGGTCCGATTAACTCGAACGGCTTCTCGAAAACGGCGGCGGTCACGTACTTGACGCCAAGACTGTTCACCATCGACACATCGCTGCGAACGATGCGTCCAGGGATCACGACGTCCCGCCGGTCGCAGTCCTCCAGCTGGAAGTCGGTGCGGTTTCCAAGTGTCATGCGGATGCCTGACTCGACGAGGAGACCGCTGCTCGACATGTTGAGCAGATTCAACTCGGCGCCCCAGGTCAGCCTGATGCTCTCGAGCCACGGAAGCTCGCCGCGTTCCCATCGTGTTGCCCGCTCCTTGTGAGGGGCAAGGCCGCAGTAGCGCTCGAGTTCTGCGTCGAGCATGCGCAGCAGGCTGACGGTTTCTTCCATCGCGTGATCCTGCGACTGCTCGAGGAGCACCGCTCGTGCCGGGCGCCACGTATCGTTGAAGCGCGCGGCATCAGCGCGAGACTGCGCGAGCGCTTCACGGATTCTCGATGCCACTGCGTCGACGTCGTAGGTTGGTTCCGTGGTCTGGCGGCGGCGGAAGAAACGGGAGATCAGGCCATTCGATTTCGCGGCCCGGTCGACGAGCGGCGGAATCGTCAGGATCGGCAGATGGTCGAGGGCCGGCGCCGATCGCAGGTGAGCAGCCAGTTGCTGATCCTCGCCTGAGGGGAGCAGTGTCGAGGTGAGAATCAGATCGGGCTGCCGTTCAGACAACGCATTGATGGCAGCGTCGGCTGAAGATGCCACGACCACTTCGGCGTTCAGCGTCTCGCTGACCAGCCGCTGCAGGATTACGATTCTTTCCGGATCCGGTTCGATTGCCAGGATGTGCGCCATGGTTGTTGGAGACTGTTGAGGCAAATCCCGGGCCGCATCACAGTGGCCGGAAAATCGTGACTATGCGTGAGTGCGCACGCGAGGTCTGCCTTGGAGCAGACTAAGAAATGACGAGTTCAGCTGTTCTAGAAGCGGCGCACCAGTGAAGTCGCATGAAGGTTGCACCGGAGTGCACGGGTGGACGCATTCCTCCCTGCCTTCGCAATTCGCGCGTGTAGCCGCGGCTATAGCCGCTTTTCTCAATGCCTCTGTGCCTCGCGCGCGACACCGAAGTGAAACGCGCGCTAGCGGGCGAAGCAATAGAAGCGGCCCGCGCCTCCGCGCGGAGCCGTGTTCGCGCAACTCAGGCTCGCATGTGCCGAGTTCCACGAGGACAGCGTGCCGGTCGTGCTCTGATTAGGGCCCATCCCGTCGGAGTGTCCGACTTGTGCCGCAATAGTCGCGGAAGCCGACGTCCAGTCCGCGCACGTGAGTCCCGCGGCGACCGTACCATCGGCATTCGAGCCGGTCAGGATGTCGTGTTCGACGGGCCCCGGTGATCCGGTCCACTGACCGTTGATTCGTTGACCACGCTCGTCCACGAACAGGCTGGCATCACCGGGCCGGGCATGGAGCTCCCCAAGACTGTTGGCGACCGCCACGCGGTTCGCGTTGAACCAGGGACCCGCGCCGATCCGATCCCTGGCGTGAGTCGGCTGATTCCCATTCGCTGGGTCGCGCTCGACGCTGAGGTAGGCGCGCCACGTGCGGCCACCCTGTCCGACGGCGGTTGCCAGCTGTCGACAGATGACATCTGCTCCCGCGAGTCCTCCCAGGTTGCCCGTCGTACTGGTCGCACTCGTGACGAAAAAGCTCAAGGACGAAGCGGAGGGTGTGGTCGCCATGTCGTCATCACCACAACCCGCCCCGACGACGATCGCGAGTAGAAGAAGGGCGCGTCTCATCGCATCACCTCAGGTCGTTCGAGAGGCGTTTGGAGTATCGGCTCGCCAGCGGCGAGACCCGATTCTAGTCGCAACCGATCGCCGGCAGCTCAGGTGTGTACGGAAAAGGTCTCGCTGCTACTCGATGGCTTTGACGATGTCCTCGACGACTTTCTTGGCGTCGCCGAACACCATCATCGTGCGATCCATGTAGAACAGCGGGTTGTCGATGCCGGCGTATCCCGAAGCCATCGAGCGCTTGTTGACGATCACCGTTCGCGCCTTGTGCGCTTCGAGGATCGGCATCCCGTAGATCGGGCTGCCCTTTTCTTCGGCGAGCGGATTCACGACGTCGTTCGCGCCCAGCACGAACGCGATGTCGGTGCTTCCGAAGTCGCCGTTGATGTCCTCCATCTCCTGCACCTGGTCGTAGGGGACCTCGGCTTCCGCGAGCAGCACGTTCATGTGGCCGGGCATGCGGCCGGCCACCGGGTGAATCGCGTATCGCACGTTCACGCCCTTGGCCGCCAGCTTGTGAGCCATCTCCTTGACCGCATGCTGCGCTCGCGCAACGGCCAGACCGTAGCCGGGAATGATGATGACGCTCTCGGCGTTGCCCAGCAGGAAAGCGACGTCATCCGGCGATCCCGACTTGACCGTCTTTTGCTGCGTTTCCGCTGAGGTCGCACCCTCCGCGCTGCCGAAGCCACCGAGGATCACGCTGAAGAACGAGCGGTTCATCGCCTTGCACATGATGTACGAGAGGATCGCGCCTGAAGATCCGACGAGCGATCCCGCAACGATGAGCAGCGGGTTGTTGAGCGAGAAGCCGATGCCCGAGGCCGCCCAGCCCGAATAGCTGTTCAGCATCGAGATGACGACCGGCATGTCGGCGCCACCGATCGGAATGATGATCAGTACGCCGAGCACGAACGCGATCGTCGTCATCACGATGAACGGCGGCCAGTGCGTGCCGGGAGCGGCAAAGAAGAAGGCGATGCCGAAGCCGAACATCGTGATCGCCAGCACCAGGTTGACGATGTGTTGACCCTTGAAGACGACCGGTGCGCTCGAGAAGAGCCTCGAGACCTTGCCGAGTCCGGCCAGCTTGCCGAAGGCGATGACCGACCCCGAGAAGGTCATGGCGCCAACGAACGTCCCGATGAAGAGCTCGACACGGTTGCCGGCCGGGATCGGATCGGGCACGCTGAACGCCGACGGGTTGTTCACGACCGCGATGGCGATGAGGACCGCAGCCAGGCCGACGAGCGAGTGCATCGCGGCCACCAGTTCCGGCATCTGGGTCATCTGGACGCGCTTCGCGACGATCCATCCGACGATGCCGCCGAGGGCAAGAGCGCCGATGGTGAGATCGATGCGCTGTGTGATGGCGAGGGTCGTGAGCACGGCGAGCGTCATGCCTGCAATGCCGAAGCGATTGCCGCGCCGCGCCGTCAGTGGGTTGGAAAGACCTTTGAGGGCGAGGATGAACAGCACGCTCGCCGCGAGATAGGACAGGGCAACCTGGTTTGGGGACATAGCCTCCGTCACCGCTGGCCCTTTTGATCTTTCTTCTTGAACATCTCGAGCATCCGCTCGGTGACCAGGAACCCGCCGAACGTGTTGATCGCCACCAGCGCGACCGCGATGGCGCCGAGAATGGCGCCGCGGTCGAGCGGGCCAGGTCCGGCCGCGAGGATGGCGCCAACGACGATGACCGAGCTGATGGCGTTGGTCACGCTCATGAGCGGTGTGTGCAGCGCTGGTGTCACGTTCCACACGACGTGATAGCCGACAAAGATCGCCAGCACGAACACCATGAGGTTGGTCACGATTGGGTCGACAGCGACTCCGTGCACGTCAGCTCCTGACCGGCGCGCCGTCGATGCACACGAGCGTCGCCGCGAGGATTTCGTCCGATCGATTGAGTGTGAGCTCGCCGGTTTTGGGATCGAGCAGCAGCGCGGTGAAGTTCAGCAGGTTGCGCGCGTAGAGCGCGCTCGAGTCGGCAGCGAGGCTGGCGGGGATGTTCGAGGGGGCCACGATCTTGACGCCGTTCTGCTCGACCACTTCATCCTTCCTGCTGAGAGGACAGTTGCCACCCTGAGTGACCGCCATGTCCACGATGACCGACCCCGGTTTCATACCGGCGACTGTCTCTGCTGGGACCAGGACCGGCGCCGGCCGCCCGGGAATCAATGCAGTGGTGATGACGATGTCCGCGGCCTTCGCGCGTTCAGCGATGAGCAGCGCCTGACGGCGCTTGTAGTCGTCGCTCATCTCGCGCGCGTATCCGCCCGCATCCGCCTGGGCTTTCCGCTCTGCCTCGGACAGTTCGACCTCGACGAACTTCGCGCCGAGCGACTCGACCTCGCTCTTGACCGCAGGCCTGACGTCGAACGCTTCGATCACCGCGCCGAGTCGCTTGGCGGTGGCGATCGCTTGCAGCCCGGCGACGCCTGCGCCCAGCACGAGCACCCGGGCCGCCTTCACTGTGCCGGCAGCGGTCATCAGCATCGGCATGAAGCGCCCGTACTCGTAGGCGGCGATGAGCACGGCCTTGTAGCCGGCGATGTTGGCCTGCGAGGAGAGCACGTCCATGTTCTGCGCGCGCGTGATGCGCGGCAGCAGTTCCATGGAAAAGGCGGTGACGCCGGTCTTCGCCAGGGCGTCCACGCCCTCGTGTGGGGAGAGGAGACCGATGAGGATGCTGCCGCTGCGGAGGGACGGCAACTCGGACTCCATCGGCCGTCTCACCTTGAGGATGATGTCAGCGGTCTTGTAGATGTCGGCCGCACATCCCAGCGAGGCCCCGGCTGCCTTGAAGCTGGCGTCCGGAATGTTGGCACCTGCACCTGCGTTGGTTTCGATGATGACGCTGTGACGACCGCCGGTTGTGAACTTCTTCACCGTCTCTGGCGTGGCGGCCACACGTGTTTCGCCCGGGTAGACCTCGGCTGGAATGCCGATGCGCATCAGTTACTCCACACCTCGCTTGTGCTGGTCGTGCTGGCAACGTTCCGTCACAGGGAATCGGCCGGATGTGCGCCTCGGGCCTACGGAGAAAGCCTCGACACAAGCGACTGGCAGAGTAACGCCTCCGGTCGCACCCGGATCTATCTCCCCGACTTCATCGGACCGGCTGCGTGTTGCGCGCTCAATTTTATACGGAACTCTGCCTAGCCACCCGTTCCGAAGGTGTTGCACACATCGACATTCCCCGCCTGGAGGCCGCGGCGGAACCACTCGACCCGCTGTTCCGACGACCCGTGTGTGAACGACTCCGGAACCACGGTGCCCTGCGATTGCCGCTGCAGGCGGTCATCTCCGATCGCGGCCGCCGCCCTGAGACCTTCCTCGGCGTCACCAGGTTCGAGCAGGCCCCCCTGGGCGGCGTAGTGTCCCCAGACTCCGGCATAGCAGTCGGCCTGCAGTTCCTGGCGCACCGACAGTGCGTTGCCTTCGCGTTCGCCAACGCGTTGCCTCGCTTGGCCTACTCGCGCTGAGACGCCAGTCAACGTTTGAATGTGGTGCCCGACCTCGTGGGCGACGACGTACGCCTGCGCGAAATCTCCGGGCGCTCCGAATCGCTCATCAAGTTCCCGGAAAAACGACAGGTCGAGATAGACCTTGCGGTCGGCGGGGCAGTAGAACGGTCCCATGGCCGATTGCCCGAGCCCGCAGGCAGACTGCGTCGAGCCAGAGAAGAGCACGAGGACCGGGGGTTCGTACCGTTCGCCGCTCTGAGCG
>JAICEG010000061.1 GCA_025924295.1 Vicinamibacteria bacterium | reverse complement strand
CGTCTTGCGCCTGTCACGGCCACCAACACCATCGCGATCAAGGACACGCCCGCGCGCGTCGCTGCAGCCGGCCGGCTTATTTCCGCGATCGACAAGGCGCGCCCGGAGGTCGTGATCGATGTCGAGCTGCTCGAGATCGATCGCACGCGACTGAAGGAATTCGGTCTGCAGATCGCATCGCCGATAGTGAACAGCCCGACCGGGCCGACGGGAATCGACGGACAGGTGGACGTCAATCGAGAGGGCCTCACGCTTCGCGACCTGCGGAACCTGACGCAGTCAGACGTGTTCCTCACTAACGTACCTGCGCTCTTCTACCGTTTGCTCAAACAGGACACGAACACCCGCATCCTGGCCAATCCGCAGCTACGGACGTCCGAGGGCATGCCCGCCCAGGCGAGATTCGGCGAGCGAGTGCCCGTCCCCGTCACCACGTTCTCGCCGATCGCGCAAGGTGGCGTCAACCAGCAGCCGATCACCTCGTTCAACTCCGAGAACATCGGCGTGAACATCGACATCACGCCGCGCATGCACCACGACGATCAGGTGTCGCTCGCACTGAGGATTTCCGTCAGCAATATCTCAGGTTCGGGCTTTGGTGGCCTGCCGACGTTCGGCAACCGCGAGATCAACACGGTGATCCGCCTCAGGGATGGGGAGACGAACCTGCTGGCCGGCCTCATTCGCGACGAGGAGCGCAGGATACTGCGCGGTGTCGCCGGGCTCAGCGATCTCCCGATCGTCGGTCGCCTGTTCGCCCAGACTCATCGTGAAATCCAGGAAACCGACATCGTCATGATGCTGACGCCTCGGGTGATCCGCGTACTCGACCTCAGCGAAGACGATCTCCGCCCGTTCCGCGTCGGCGACAGCATCACCGGGCCGCTGGCACTTCCAGTGCCTGTGCCGTTGCCGGCCCCGGCCGAGCCGCCACCGGCGGCGCCAGCGCAGCCCACGCAGCCGTTGCCACCGGCGACAGAGCCTGGCGTCTCACCGATTCTTCCTCCGCCTCCGCCGCAGCAGCCGCCGCCAGTTCGTTGATTCTGGTTGGTGCCAGCGCGCTGGCTTCTATTTCGAAACTTCAGCGAGGCGTCCGGCGAGCGTTCCCGGCGCGTGACAGGTCTGGCAGGTGACTTTGACGCGGGCACGCGACGACGGATCGTCCTTCCACTGCTGCGCACTCTTTGCGTAGGGTGTTCCAGGCAGCAGCTTGAGAATCCGGTCGATCTCAGCGTTTGCCTCCTCGTTGCGACCGGTACGCTGCGCAGTCTGCGCACGTCCGGACAGCACCTCACCCTTGTGATGAAGCGGGAGCTTTTCGATGATCTCTCCCTGCAGCTTCCACAACCGTTGGTACGCGCTGTAGGCCAGTTCCCAGCCGCTCTCCCGTTCCGCCGTTGGCAATCGATCGGCGATCGACACGAGTGATCCACCGGTGATCGCGAACACGCCGACACCGCCCGGGTCCAGGCGCATCGCCTCCTCGAAGAGATCGCGCGCACGCTGGTAGTGCTTCATGACTTCGGCCTGCTGCCTGGCTTCGTTCGCGAGCGCCGCGCGCGTCAGCGCAATGCTGCCCTGCCAGGCGATCACATTCGGTCGGTCAGCGGGGCGGCTCTCGAGCAGCCGCTCGAGGTTCTTCTCCGCACGTTCCATCCTCTTGAGATCGTTCTGGAGAAAGCCGGCGAAGATATCCTCCCTGACCAGCGTGTGAACGGTCAGTCGGGTATCGGTAATCGGAGGTTCCGGCGCCTGCGCGAACACAGATCCCGGGACTACGGTCAGTGCGGCGGCAACGATCAGATGTCTCGTCATATGCCTCTCATCAGGTTGAGCACTATTCCACCTTGGCGACCTTGGCTCCCAATGCTTTCAACCGATCGACCAGTTGACTGTACCCGCGCTCGACGGTTTCGAGCGGAGCGACCCGAGTCTGCCCCTCTGCAGCGAGTCCGGCCGCAATGAGCGACATGCCGGAGCGCAGATCCCGGCTGTCGAGCGTGCGTCCGCCTCGCAGCTTGGTGGGCCCTGTCACGATGATCCGGTGGGCATCGGCCAGGAAGAGATCAGCGCCCAGGCCGCTCATCTGCTCGAGCGCAAAAAGACGTAACTCGTACATCCAATCGTGCACCAGCGTGCGGCCGGCCGCCTGCGTCGCGAGCACGGTGACGAGGCTGACGAGGTCGCTCGGAAACGACGGCCATAGCCCGGTCGCGATCCGACGCACTGCTTGCGGCTTCGACGGCTTCACCTCGAACACACCCTGGCGCATCCCGCACTCGACACGCATTCGCTGCATGACCGCGGCAACCACTTCGATGTCTTCCTCGCGACATCCTTCGATCGCGATCTCGCCGCCGGTGATCGCACCCACCACCGCCCAGCTTCCGGCTTCGATGTAATCGCCTCCAAGCTGATGCTTCGCACCGCGCAGCTTCGCCGTCCCGTCGATGCGCAGCTTCGAGCTGCCGATTCCCGAAACGACCGCACCCATCTTCGTCAGGAATTCGCAGAGTTCGACCACGTGGGGTTCAGTGGCTGCGTGGCGGATCTCAGTGACACCGGGCGCTGAGGCGGCCGCGAGAAGAGCGGTTTCCGTCCCCGTCACCGAGGCCTCATAGAGGTACATCGAAGCGGGTTTCAGGCCATCGGGAGCTTCGAGCAGGTGGTCCGGTCCCGGACGCTCGCGTGCCCCGAGTGCCTGCAACGCTTCGGTGTGGGTCGAGATCGTACGTCGGGCGGGAAAATCACCTCCCGGCGGTGCGATGTGCGCGCGACCCGTGCGCGCGAGCAACGGCCCAAGCAGGAGAACGGAGCCGCGCAACCGGCCCACGAGTCCTCGATCGGGCGCGTCGGTGTTGATGCGCGGCGTCTTGATCCGCAGCGTGGTCGTACCGATGCCTTCGACCTCGGCCCCGAGATCCAGGAGCAGCCGCGCCATCACCTCGACATCGCCGATGCGCGGCACGTTGGTCAGGACACACTCCTCCTCGGTCAGGAGACAAGCCGCCAGCAATGGCAGCGCAGCGTTCTTGTTTCCTTCAACGGCGACTCGGCCTTCGAGTCGGTGTCCGCCCTCAATCAGTAGTGTCGACATCAGCCGTGCGCCTTCTTCAGGAAGTCAACGTCCTCATCGCCGTCCAGCCCCACGAACACCGGTTCCGGGCGCAGCCAGACGCCACACCAGTCGAGCACCGCGCGCTTGACTCGCACCGCAAACCGGATCACGTCGCGGGCAGTCGCACCGCCGCGATTGACGATCGCCAATGGATGTTTACGCGACAGGCCGACGGTCTGTTCACCAGAGCCTTTCCGCAGCCCCGCTCGCTCGATGAGCCAGGCTGCCGGTATTTTCACCTGCCCTCCCGCGACGGGAAAACCGGGCACGCGATCGTGTGCGAGGGCCGCAATCCGTTCTCGGTCGTCCACGCTGACCACGGGGTTCATGAAGAACGACCCCACGCTGCGTGTGTCCGGGTCGCCGTCGTCGAGCACCATTCCCTTGCGGCGCCGGATCGCGAGAACGGCATCCCGAACATCCTTCGGTCTGGGATGTGCAATCCCGCGTCGCTCGATTTCAGCCATGAGCTCCGGATACGACAGCGTCGGCGTGGACTGCCTCAGCAGGAATGACACACCGCACACGATGAAACGCCCGTCATCATCGACCTTGAATCGGCTCATGCGATACGAAAACCCGCATTCAGCTGCAGTCAGATCGGCGAACTCCGAGCGGGTCCGATCGAAAACGGTCACGCGTTCGATCACGCTGGCGACCTCCTGCCCATAAGCACCGACGTTCTGAATCGGCGTACCGCCGACCGTTCCGGGAATGCCTGAAAGGCACTCGATCCCGCTCACGTCCTGACCGACTACCCAGTCGACCAGTCGATCCCACGACTCGCCGGCGCCTGCCGTCACCCTCGTCTCGTCCCCTGCATGGCTCGTCGCGAGCCCGCCCACTGCCATCGACAGCACCGCGCCGTCGAAGCCCCCGTCTGACACGATGATGTTGCTGCCACCACCCAGGACGAACAGCGGCAGACCGCGTTCGACGCACCAGTGATGGGCGGCGCGGACGTCCTCGTTCGTCTCTGCTCTGGCAAACCAGCGTGCCGGCCCGCCCACACCGATGGTGCTCAGCTCACTCAGCGGGACTCCTTCTCGCATCGCGACTGCCGGGCTACGTGAGGCCATCGAGCATCGCTTCCTGATCGCGCAGGGCGGCGATCGCTTCGTCCCTCGTGCAGAGCGAGAACTCGACCCAATCGCCAGGGGCGAGTTGGCCCGCCAGGGGCAGATCCGCTGTGATGACCGTCGCCATCTGCGGATATCCGCCAGTCGTCTGCCGATCGCTCATGAGCAGGAACGGCTCTCCTGAGGCCGGCACCTGGATGGCACCGACGAACGCGGCATCAGAGATCATTTCCCGATTCGGGACCCGCGGGATCACACCTCCCGAGAGGCGATACCCCATCCGATTCGACTGTGGCGTCACCGTGAATCGCGTCCGTTCGAGCAGCGTGAAGGCGGGCTCGGGGAAAAAATCGTCCTGGGGCCCCGGCAACACTCGAAGACGTGCACCGCCGGCAGGCTTGATCACACTCGACGCGATCGTGCGCGAGACCGCACCCGCTGCTGGAGATCCCAGGGGAAGCCGATCGCCGGCTGCGAGCGCCCGCCCGTCAATGCCTCCAAGGGCGGCTCCGACGTGCGTGGCCCGGCTTCCGAGAAGTGGCGTGACGTCTACCCCACCGTCGAAGGCCACGTACGCTCTGGCACCAGACCTTCGTTCGCCGAATCGCAGGATGCTTCCGGGACCGCAGACGGTAGCCACACCCGTTGGCGCGGTGATCCCATCGATCGTCGCCTGCAGATCTGCACCGGCCACTGCGACGCGCGCTCCCTGTTCGATCCTCAACTCGGGTCCGGCGATGGTGACCTCGAGCGTGGCGGCATCGGCCGGGTTACCAACCAGCAAATTCGCAATGCGATGAGAGAGCACGTCGAGGGCGCCACCGACGGACACACCGCTTGCCTGATGCCCCCAGCGCCCGCGGTCTTGAATGGTCGTGAAGAGCCCAGGACGAACGACCGTCACGGTTCGCGCACCACCCTCGACCGGCGAGGTCGATGGCGGTCGTCCTTCATGAGCAGCGCGCCCGGCCAGTGCTGACGCAGCCTGCGTCGCGGGCATCGGAACGAACCGCACGGTGTCGCCCGGCTCGAGCAACGCAGAAGGGCTCCGGGCTGGATCGAACAGGTGAATCGGACTCCAGCCGATGACCTGCCAGCCTCCGGGTGATGCGCGCGGATAGACGCCGCTCTGTTTTCCGGCAATGCCAACAGAGCCAACGGGCACGCGCAGCCGAGGGGTGTCGCGACGGGGAGCGGCGATGCGTTCATCGACGGATCCGAGATACCCGAAGCCAGGAAGAAATCCCAGCATGAACACGCGGTACTCAACCCCGGCATGACGCTCGGCGACCTCATCGGGGCTGAGGCCCGCCCACGCGGCCACGACCGACAGGTCGGGGCCCGTCTCGCCGCCGTAGGTCACTGGAACTTCGATCGTGTCGCCACGCACGATTTCCAATGGGGTCGACACGGCCCGCATGAGCGCGTCGCGCAGGGCCCGAGGGTCGGCTTTCAGCGGCTCGAAGAACAACGCAACCGATCGGTATGTCGACACCACGTCACGTACACCGGGGAGCCGCGCATCACGCAACGCCGTGGCGACCGCGATTGCCTGGCTGTTGACCCGCGGATCGATCACGTCGTCCCACTCGAGCAGCAGTGCAGAGTCTCCCGCGTCCCGGATGCGACTCAAGAGCTCAGAACTCCTATTGCGCTGCCAGTGCGGCCAGCAGCTTCGTATGGATGCCGCCAAAGCCACCGTTCGACATCAGCACGACGACATCTCCCACCTGATGTTCGCGCACGATGGTGTCGATGATGGCGGCAATGTCCGGGATGTGACGAGCCTGCTGGCCACGAGCGCGCAGATCGTCGACGAGTTGCACGGCGTCGAGACGCTCGGCTTCGGGCAACGTCGACCGGAAGACGGCGGCAAGGATCACCTCATCTGCCTGACCAAAGGCACCGGCGAAATCGTCCTGAAACACCCGCCGGCAGGACGAGGCCGAACGAGGCTCGAACACGGCCCAGACTCGCCTTCCTGGATAACCCAACCTGAGAGCGGACAACGTCTCGTGCACAGCGGTCGGGTGGTGAGCGAAATCATCGAGGACCGTCACGCCATCGGCGACGCCAACCGTTTCGAGGCGGCGCTTGATGCCTTTGAACGATCTCAACCCTTCCGACAGCGCGTCGGCAGTCAAACCGACGTGCGCACCAACACCGATCGAGGCCAGCGCGTTCCGCACGTTGTGATCGCCCAGCAGGGGTGACTCGAATCGCCCGAACACCTCGTTCCGCCGCCTCACGACGAACTGCGTGAGGCCGTCGCGGTGCCGGAGGTCCTCTGCTCGCCAGGTCGCATCGGCATCCAGGCCAAAAGTCTCGACCGGGCTGACCGCGAAGCGGCCGAGCGCGTGCGCATGCGGGCTGTCCGCGCCAAGCAGCAGGAGCCCATTGCGCGGCACCAGATTCACGAGTCGCCGGAACGCGAGCAGCACCGCATCGAGGTCGGCGTAAATATCGGCGTGGTCGAACTCGATGTTCCCAATGACGGCAACGTCCGGAAGATACTTGAGGAACTTTGCGCTCTTGTCGAAGAACGCGCTGTCGTACTCGTCGCCCTCGATCACGAAGTCGCGCCCCTGCCCAACGCGATAGCTGGAGCCCTGCCCACCGAAGTTGAGCGCAATACCTCCAACCAGAAGTGACGGATCGAGTCCACCGCTGGTCAGCAGCCACGCCGTCAGCGACGTCGTCGTCGTCTTGCCGTGCGTGCCTGCGATGACCACGGAGCGCGCGCTCCAGAGAAAGTGATCGCGAACCGCCTCGGGGAGCGAACAGTGGCGAAGCTTTCGCTCGAGGACGGTTTCGAGCTCCGGATTGCCCCGGGAGATGGCGTTGCCGACCACCACGAGGTCGATGTCCGGCGTGATGTGCTCAGCCGCGTACCCGGCGAACGTCTTGATTCCCTGCTCAATCAGGAAATCGCTCATTGGCGGATACACGTTTTGATCGGAGCCCTGGACGTCGTGGCCGCGACTCTTGAGCAGCGCGGCCAGTGTTGCCATGGCTGTACCGCACACACCAATCAGATGTATCCGTCGCCGGTCACTCAACGGGGGCATCCTCGATGAGAAGGGTCGGCTGCGGCTGTGTCGACACCCGAACCTCTACGCCGAGCGGCAGCGTCCAGATTGGTCCCGTAGTGTGTCCCGATGGAAATCCTGTGATGATCGGCACGGCGCACGCTCGCGTCGTGCGGGCGATGGCGTCGAGAGCGGTGACGGTCCCGTTTGGCTCATCACACCCGCGCATCTCGCCAAACACGATGGCGCGGGCCCTGCCAAGCACGCCGCTCAACTGGAGCTGCGTCAGCATGCGATCGATGCGATACGGCCGCTCGTTGACCTCTTCGAGAAAGAGGATGCACCCATCCGGCGGATCGAAGGCAAACGGAGTCCCCAGTGAAGCCACGAGCTGAGTGATGGTACCCCCGTACAACGGTCCGACCGCCTCTCCTTCCCGAAGCACTCGAAGCCCCTCAGGGGCCAGCTGCAGCTGGCGGCCGCCGGATAGAAGGTCCAGAAATGACCTTCGATCGTACCCGGCTCCTCCGGCGAGACGCCCCTCGATCATCGGCCCGTGCAGCGCGGTGATGCCGCACTGGCAGTTCAGCCAGGACAGCAGCGACGTGTTGTCGCTGTATCCGATGAACAGCTTCGGCTCCGCAACTACCTTTGAACGATCGAGGAGCGGCAAGAGCTGGACGCTGCCATACCCGCCGCGGACAGCCAGGAGTGCCGACACATCCGGGTCCGTCCAGTACCTCATGAACGCGGCAGCTCGGATTTCAGGTGCGCCGGCCAGATAGCCGGAGTCCTTCTCGAAGACCGAGTCATCGAACACCGGCACGAACCCGAGTCGCTCGATCTCGGCCACGCCACGGGTGAACTCCTCGCGATTGAATGGGCTGGCGGGGGCCACGATCGCGATCCGATCACCGTGTTTCAGCGCTCGGGGTTTGCGCACGATGCTAGAGGTCTCTGACCATGTCAGAGGTATCTGGCCATGTCGTCGACGATACGCTGGTGCGCATCACAGCCGAGCACCTGCCTGATGCGGGCCATCTTCTGCGAGGCGACAGGCGCGGCAAGGAAGCGCTCCTTCGCTCTTCGAAGTCTCGCCAGTGCGTCCTCCACGCGCTTGTAGGGAATCTTCTGTTCCTCCACCGCGTGAACGAGCGCTTCGAGTGTCGCGGCCTGTGTGTCGACGTCGCCACTGCACACCAGGATGCCGTCGCATCCGGCGGCAATGGCCCGGACACCCGCATCGGGCACCGAATAGGTTTTCGCGATCGCCTTCATCTCGAGGTCGTCGCTCAGGATGACGCCCGGGAACCCGAGTTCGTCACGCAGAAGTCCCTGCACTATGGTCTTCGAGAGCGTCGCTGGCCTGTGCTCGTCAAATGACGGCACCAGCACGTGAGCGGTCATGATGAAGGCCACCTCTGCGCGGATGGCTTCGCGGAACGGGACGCACTCGACGCGCCGGATCCGATCAGGCGGATGCTCGACGAGCGGCAGCTCGAGATGCGAGTCGACCGAGGTGTCTCCGTGACCCGGGAAGTGTTTGCCGCAAGCAGCGACTCCGTTCTGCTGCAGGGTCCTGATGATGACGGCGCCAAGGCGAGCGACACTCTCCGCGTTCTCTCCAAGTGCCCGGTCACCGATGATCGGGTTCTTGGGATTGGTGTGGATGTCGAGAACAGGCGCGTAGTCCAGCGTGATCCCGACGGCTTTCAGTTCCGTGGCCAATGCCGTGGCGAATCGCACCGCAAGCTGTTCGTCGCCGCTTCTGCCCAGCACCGCCATCGGCGGCCATTCGGTGAAGGGTGCCTTCAATCGGGCAACCCGGCCGCCCTCCTGGTCCACGCTCACCCAGAGCGGCAGATCCGACGCAAGCGTCTGCACGTCGATGGACATCTCGGCGACCTGCTCGGGCGCCTCGATGTTGCGGGCGAACAGAATCACGCCGCCGAGTGAAAACTCCCGGGCGAGCGAGCGAATCTCCGACGTGATCGTCGTACCTGGTAGGCTTCCGATCAGGAGCTGACCAATGTCGCGGCGGATGCTGCTGGGCACGGAAGCATTATAGAACTGGTGAGTTCTATAATCCTGTTCGTGATCATCCGGACGTCAGCGCCTACGCGCATCGATCTGGCTGGAGGCACGATCGACATCTGGCCGCTCTACCTTTTTCATCCCGGCGCCCAGACGCTCAATGCTGCAATCAGCCTTCGGGCGAGCGCACAAATCGAACCGCGGCCCGACTCGCGCATAACCATCAAGTCAGTCGACACCGGCGCGACCGTGGAGGCCGAAGACTGGCGGGAGCTGCGCCACAGGCGCGAGCTTCGGCTGCTGTCGCTGCTCGTGCATTTCTTCGAGGTGGGCGGCCTGACGTTGACGACGACATCCGAATCGCCAGCCGGAGCAGGGATCGCGGGCTCCTCTGCGCTGAACGTTGCGGTCTGCGCGGCGCTCTCTGAATGGAAACGGACGCACTACGAGCCCGAGGCGCTGCTTCAGATCGCGATGAACGTGGAGGCGCAGGCGATTGCCGTACCCACGGGACTGCAGGACTATCGGCCGGCCCTCTACGGCGGGATCGCGGCGATCGAGCTCGAAGCCGACGGCGTCCGGCGTGTGCCGCTCGACGTCGACCTGGCCGAACTTCGTCAGCGCATCGTGCTGTGCTACACGGGCGAACCGCGCAACTCGGGCACCAACAACTGGGAGATCACCAAGCGCCACATCGATGGCGACCAGTACATCTTCGACTGCTTCGAGCGCATCCGCGACACTGCCGCGACGATGCGAACGGCGTTGACACAGGGCGACTGGGATGGAGTCGGACGAGCCATCGCAGCCGAGTGGGACAACCGGAAGCGGCTCGCGCCCGGCGTGAGCACACCCGCCATCGACGATCTGATCGGACGGGCCATGGCGGCAGGCGCCACGGCTGCCAAAGTGTGCGGCGCCGGCGGGGGTGGCTGTCTCTTCTGCTACGGGCCCCCTGCGGCGCGAGAGGCGATACAAGCCGCACTTGCCGCAGGGGGGGCGCGACTGCTCGACTACACCTTCGAGCGCCACGGGCTCGGGCGTGGATAACAGGGCCATTTCACAGGTTCTGGCCGAAATCGCCGACCTCCTCGAGATCAGAGGCGACAACGCGTTCAAAATACGGGCGTACCGGACCGCTTCCGAAACGCTCGCGACATGGCCGCACGCCATCGCCCAGCTCGATGAACAGCAGCTGCGCGCGATTCCTGGAATCGGGAAGGACCTGGCAGGCAGAATCCGTGAGCTTGCGGAAACAGGGACTGCCAAGTACCACCAGGAACTGCTCGAGCAGTTCCCTCCGACGATTCTCGACCTGCTGCGTCTTCAGGGAGTGGGTCCGAAAACCGTCGCGATGCTTCATGCCACGCTCAACATCAAGAGCATCGAGGACCTCGCCGCCGCGGCAAAGACCGGGAAGCTCAAGGGCCTGAAAGGCATGGGCGCAAAGAAGGAAGCGCAGATCCTCGCTTCGATCGAGGAGCGCGCGAAGGACGTCGGAAGGCATCTGCTGAGCGACACTGCCGCAACGGCGGCGGCGCTCGTCGAGTTCCTGCGCATCCACGACCGTAACGTCGAGCTGATTCCGGTCGGTAGCCTTCGGCGGGGGCGCGAAACCTGCGGGGACATCGACATCCTGGCCGTTGGTGGTCAGCCAGGCTTGATGGACGCACTCATTTCACATCCCGACGTCGAGCGAGTACTCGGCCAGGGGGACACGAAGTCGAGCGTGCTGCTGCGCGGCGGATATCAAGCCGACCTGCGGCTGGTGCCCCGCGAGAGCCGTGGCGCGGCCATGCAGTACTTCACCGGATCGAAGGCGCACAACATCTCCATCAGAGATCGCGCCGTGCAGCTTGGATTCAAGCTCAATGAGTACGGCCTCTTCCGCCTTGACGATGACAGCCGCGTGGCCGGCGAGACCGAAGAAGGGATTTACCGCGCCCTGGGGATGGAGTGGGTCGAGCCCGAGCTGCGAGAAAACCGGGGTGAAGTGGAAGCGGCTCGTGCCGGAGTGCTACCGAAGCTGATCACGCTCGCCGAGCTGCGCGGCGATCTTCACATGCACACGACGGAGACCGACGGGAAAGACGATCTGACGGCGATGGCGGAAGCGGCGCACCGCCTCGGCCGCGAGTACATCGCCATCACCGATCACAGCCAGGCGCTCGCAATGGCCAACGGCCTCGATGAGAAACGCGCGCTCGCCCATGCCGCCCGTGTGCGTGCGCTCAACGGCCGCTTCGAGAACCTGACGCTGCTCGCCGGTATCGAGTGTGACATTCTCTCCGACGGCCGGCTCGACCTCTCCGACGACTGCCTCGCGCAACTCGACATCGTGGTCGCCTCGATCCACTCGAACTTCTCGCAGGACTCCCAGCAGATGACCGACCGGATTCTGCGTGCCATCGAGTGCCCCTGGGTCGACATCCTCGGCCATCCGACCGGACGTCGGTTGCTGCAGCGTGAGCCGCTCAAATTCGACATGACCGCGGTGATGGACGCGGTGTCCCGCCACGGTATGGTCATGGAGATCAACTGTCAAATCGAACGCCTCGACCTCAACGATTCCCACGCCCGCGCCGCGCGCGAGCGCGGAATCCCGCTCGTCATCTCGACGGATGCACACAGCGTCAACGCTCTGTCGCGTCTTCAGTGGGGTGTTCAGGTCGCGCGTCGTGCATGGGCGCAGTCAGGCGACGTCCTCAACACTCGCCCGCTCGCGGAACTGCGCACCCGGCTGCGGCGACATCGGAGGACGTAAGGTGGCCAAAACCCCGGATGGGTTCATCTCGCTCAAGGCACTCAAGCAGGACACCCTGTCCTCCCGCGATACGCTCGACCTGATTCGCAAGATCTACTTCAAGACCACCCGCCAGACGATCGAGAACGATTTCGCGCACGCGATCGAGCTGCTCAAGGGCCTGGAGAGCGAAGACGAGCGTGAAAAGGCCACCGCCTACATGCACGGCCTGAGTGAGCTCAGGAAGGAATGGACGCCGCGCAAACGAGCTTCGAAATCGAAGGGCTCACGCGCGAAGTAGCTACTTGTCGATGACGACCTTCTTCCGCGCGGTCGTTCGAAGAACGTCCGGTACGTTGCGGCTGGTCGAGAGTGTCTTCAGGTCTTTCTCGTTGAGCCGGTTCAGGAGGTTCATCGACACCGGCAGCGGCGTCTTGGGGTTCCTGGCCAGCGCCGACACCACGACATAGTTCTTCATCCAGTTCCGGTTGTTCGAGATGATGCGCAGGATCTCGTCGGACACACTCGACATCTTGGCGATCGACTCGACTTCCGAGTCGGTCAGCTTGGGACTGCTGAGAACCGCGACGGCAATCAGCTTGTTGGGGTCGCGGATCAGAATCGCGCGCTCCTCACGGGTGCCCTTGGTGGCACGCGACATCTTCTGAGGAACGGTCATCTCCGACAGCCGCTGCATCGCCGACTTCTCATCGTCGGCATCGTCGGCGATGTCGGGCCCTCCGGCCGTATCCACCATCGGCCGGTCCGCTTCCTGCGTCGCTTCCGCCGCCGGCGCCACGCCGCGATTGGCGAAGAAGCCACGCATCTCCGCCGACACGTCGGTGCGGGCGAGGAACGCCGCAAGCGAGGCGGGTGGAATCACTGCGAGCGTCGCCTCGGCGGCTGCAACGATCTCCGGGTCAGAATCGCCGGTGAGCAACGCGAGCAGGGCCAATTGCTCCTGCGCGCGAGTCGCCAGCGCGCCTTGGGCCGCCTGCAGACGGACGTCGCGGGCGACGTCCCCCTTGCGGAAGAAGTCGAGGAGCGGTGTCTTGAAACCAACATCCATGCTGTCTACCTCGGATTCTCCCACGCTGCGAGCGCGGCCGTCGCCGTTGCCGCGAGGTCCTCTTCGGGGCCATCCAGGAACTGACCAATCGCCGCAAACCCCGAGCAACCGGTTCGGGCCAGCTGTCTGGCGTTCGTAATCGTCACGCCTCCGATTGCCAGAACCGGTAGCCCGCGCGCGGCATTCACGACATCACCGAGAACCTCGGCGCCTGCCGCTGCCCGATCGGGCTTGGAGGCGGTCGGGAATACCGTGCCGAAGAGCACATAGTCCAATCCGCTCTCAGTCGACAGTGCGACGACCTCTTCGCGAGTGTGAATCGATCTCCCGATGAGAAAGCCTGGAGGCGCTATCGCACGCATGCGCGGCCCCGACACGGAGTCGCTACGCAGGTGAACGCCGTGTGCACCAGCGGCGAGCGCCACGTCCACGCGATCGTTGACCAGCACGCGTGCGCGCGTGCCGCGAACGGCCGACACAGCCTGGCGAACCAGCGCGAACAGCGCCTCGTCCGCCATGTCCCGCTCGCGAATCTGAATGAGATGGATGCCGGCGCGTGCCGCCAGGCCAATCCGTCGAATCAGCGCCTCCTCGCCGTGCAGACCGAGGCGCCGTCGATCGCTGATCATGTAAACGACGGGACCCACTCGGCAGGCCTATTCTTCGGCTGTCGGCCTGTTGAGGGAGATGACGTGATCGAGCCGGCGCTCCGAGAAGAACGCGTGCATTTCCGCGACGGCGGCGCCCATATTGACGATGCCGAGACCGGAGACCGCGCCCCTGACGAAGTTGTTGATCATCAGCGCGTGGATGAACGGCATGCCCTGGGCGAAGTAGTTTCGATCCCAGAACTGCGACCAGGGGGCCAGCAGGAGCACAGCCCCAGTCTCCAGGAAGAAGGCCGTCAACAACAGGCGCATCACGGGTTTCCGATTTCAGTGTGTGAGAGATGCGCGATCCGTTCCCGTACGTCTCGATACCCGGACGACTCCGAGTCGACTTCCATGAAGAGGGCCATCGCGCGCGAGGCCTCTCCTTGCCTGGCCAGCGTATCGGCCAGGTCGTACATGATTGCGAGGCGATCCTCGACCGCCGGCGCGGGAGCTTCCAGCGCGCGTTCCATCCAGTCGACAGCGCTCTGCAAATCGCCGCGCTCGAGAGCAATACGTGCGAGGTGTGACGAAGCCTCGAATCGCAGGGCCGGCATGCGCGCTGCCCCTTCGAAGCTCGTGATTGCCTCGTCTACGCTGTTCTCCGCGAGCTGCTCCAGCCCGCGATCCAACTGCTCGCGCGCGCGCGTTTCCTGATCGCGCGCGACCTTGCCCCTGAGCTCCTCGAAAAACGACTCGAGGGGCAACGGCTCGACTGGTGCTGGCGATTCCTCGACCGCCGGTTCAACTTCCTGCGCGACCGGCGCGATGTCGGCAGCCGGTATGGCCGCAAGCTTCTTGCGAATCTCCTGATCCTCGGGATCGAGCTGTGCCGCCTCTTTCAAGGCAACGAGCGCCTCGGAAAGCTGCCCCTCTTTCGCGAACAGATCGGCAGCGCTCAGGATGAGCCGCGCCGCCTGCTTCGACTCGCCGCGCTCGACGAGCGCTTTCGCCGCCACTGTTCTGGCTTCGATGCCGGCATCATCGAGCTGACCCAGACGAACCACGCAATCGACCGCGCCCTGCTCGTTGCCAGCGGCGCGCCGGTCCTGAATCAACCGGCCGTAGTGCTGCCGCGCATCCAGCGTGAGGCCGTTGCGGCCCGCGATATCCGCGAGCTGCCAGAGCGCGTGATCGTCGGCGCTGCGGACCTTGAGCACCTTCTTATAGACGGCGGACGCCCGCGGAAAGAAGCCTTCCCCGTACAGGTGATCCGCGGCGCGGTTGAATTGCTCCGCGGCGCGGTCGGTATCTCCGGCTTTGACGTAAAGATCGCCGAGGGCGTTGACGGTGTTCCAGTCTCCCGGCTTGTCTTCCACGAGACGGACGTACTCCTCGATGGCGGCGGCCAGCTTGCCTTGCTTCAGAAGCTTGTCGGCTTTCCTGAGTGTTTCCTCGCGGTCGACCGGCACTCACTCGATCCTATCAAACAGACTCGCCTGCGGCTTGAAGGAGCGGCGATGCAGCGGCGAGTATCCGAACTGCTCGACGGCGGCCCGGTGTTCGGCGGTGGCGTATCCCTTGTGCCGGTCGTACCCGTAGCGAGGGTCGCTCTGGTGCTCCACCATCATCTGTCGGTCGCGCGCGACCTTGGCGACGATGGATGCGGCGGCGATGGCGGCGCAGCGGCGATCGCCATGAAGGACACCGCGCTGTGCGATCGCCAGATCGGGAATCCGAAAGGCGTCCACGAGCACCGCATCCGGCAGTGGCGCCATCGAAAGCACGGCTCGCCGCATCGCTTGCAGCGACGCCTGATGGATGTTGATTGCATCGATCTCCGGTGGCTGCACGAAGCACACCGACCAGGCGAGCGCGCGCGTCGTGATCAGGTCGTTGAGGCGCTCGCGCTCGGGGGCCGTCAACATCTTCGAGTCGGCGAGCCCGGGGATGTGGAGATCGGGGTCCAGCACCACAGCTCCCGCGACAACCGGGCCGGCCAGGCATCCCCGGCCAACCTCATCGCACCCGGCGATGCGGTAGAACCCCCAGCGTCGCAGCGTGTTTTCGATCGCTCTCGTCGCGCGGACCCGGACCATGGCTCGCGAGGCTCCGCTCCTGAGTCTCAGGCGCGCTTGGTTTCCTTCATGCGCGCCGCCTTCCCCTTCAGATTCCGGAGGAAGTACAGCTTCGCGCGCCTGACCCGGGCCGAGCGCACGACGTCGACCTTGGCAATCGTGGGCGAGTGCAGCGGAAAGATCCGCTCGACGCCCTGCCCGAACGACACCTTGCGGACGGTGAAGGAGGATCGCAGGCCGCCGCGGTGCAGCCCGATGACGATGCCCTCGAAGATCTGGATGCGTTCCTTGTCGCCCTCGCGAACCTTCACGTGGACGCGGACCGTGTCTCCAGACTTCATGTCCGGCCT
>JAICEG010000060.1 GCA_025924295.1 Vicinamibacteria bacterium | reverse complement strand
TGTACTGCCTAGCTTCCCCTGTGACGGGTAATCTCGCCCCTACGGCAGACTCAGGATTGTTATCTCGAATTGCTTTGGAAATACGGCCGTTACGGGCAAGCGATCAGCTTGCACATTGTTCATCGGCTGAGGCGGTTCGGCATCATTAGTGCAGCAGAGCCGCAGTCGCGAACCTGGATTGGTCCAGTGCTTCGCATCACGCGCTGGTGCTTATGTCCGACATGCTGTTGTGTATCGCCGCCACTACTCCTGCTGTTCGATCGCTCTATCGCCAGGTCGATCGCGCCGCACGCTCAGACGCCAAGGTGCTCATCACCGGCGAAAGCGGAACTGGTAAAGAAGTCATGGCGCGTCTGATTCACGAACGCAGCCAACGGCGCACGTCGCCGCTGACCACCATCAATTGTGCAGGTATCCCGGATTCACTGCTCGAGTCAGAACTGTTTGGTTATCGTCGCGGGAGTTTTACCGGGGCCGTTCGTGACAAACAAGGCGTCCTTGAAAAGGCGCATGGCGGAACCCTGTTCATGGATGAAGTCGGAGAGATGAGCTTGCGCATGCAGGGTCTCCTCCTGCGTTTCCTCGAGACCGGGGAGATTCAACCGCTCGGCAGTGAATCGGCCGGACGGGATGTCGACGTGCGTGTGATTGCGGCGACCAATCGGCAGCTCGAACACGACGTCAACTCGCAGTCGTTCCGCCTCGATCTGTACTACCGCCTCAAGGTCGTTCACGTGCACATTCCCCCATTGCGGGAGCGTACCGACGACATCCTGCCACTGCTCGAGCACTTCATGACGGTCTACTGCGAGCGCTACCAGGCACCGAAGCGGGTGATCTCGGCGCAGGCCATCGAGTGCCTCAGGAACTGCTCCTGGCCTGGCAACATTCGACAATTGAAGAACGTCGCCGAACGCCTGGTCGTGTGCGCGGAAGACGGGCCGATTACCGTCGAGGAGCTTCCGCTCGACCTTCACGGCGTAGCGGCTGAGGCCGACGACCGCACTGCCCCCACGCAACCGGCGCGCGCCGACGCGCTCTTCGATCGAATGATCAACGGCGGCGAATCATTCTGGCTGGCGGTTTACGGACCGTTCATGCTGAGAGACCTCACCCGGGACGATGTGCGACTCATCGTTCGAAAAGGACTCGTCAAGAGCCACGGCAACTACATGCGCATGCTGCAGACGTTCAACATGCCTGCAGACGACTACAAGCGATTCCTCAACTTCCTTCGAAAGCACCAGTGTCAGCTGAGTTTTCAGCCGTTCCGTTCGGAGGCCCCGGCACGGCTCGCCCAACCCATCGAAACTCCACCGTCGCGTCTGGCTGAGGCTGAGTAACGACGCCGTCGTCGCCCTGTGGGGTGACTTTTGTCGAACACGGTCTCGGCGATCCTCCGGGCTGGTTCGAAATCGACCGGGGATCGCTGGAACGAACGAATTCAACCGCGAGCGCGGGCTGCGTGGCGAACGGATTGCAGCGCACCCCGGGTCGAATGCGCGCGGCTGGCGCACTTGGTTTTCTCCGCGTGTGGAGTACACATCCGGAAGCTCAGTCTTATGAGTCTTATGACCGACAAGCGACAGCGCGAGTTGATAGGCAGCAGTCAGCAGATCAAGGCCTTGCAGAGCCAGGTGCGCCGCGTTGCGGCGAGCGATGCCAAGGTGCTGATCACGGGTGACAGTGGCGTCGGCAAGGAACTGGTGGCGCACGCACTTCATACCAACGGCCCGCGCGCGAATCAGCGTTTCATTCCTGTGAATTGTGCGGGCCTGCCCGAGACGCTCCTCGAGTCGGAGCTGTTCGGACACGTCAAAGGCAGCTTCACCGGCGCGTTTCGCGATCAGGCCGGCAAGCTCGAACTCGCCCATCTCGGCACCGTGTTCCTCGATGAACTCGGCGAGATGACGCCGCGCATGCAGTCGCTGCTGCTGCGTTTTCTCGAAACGGGCGAGCTGCAGAAGGTCGGCGGCGATCAACTCGGGAGCAAGGTCGACGTGCGCGTCATTGCGGCCACCAATCGCGATCTACAGGCGATGGTGCGTCAGGGGACCTTCCGCGAAGACCTCTATTACCGGATTCGCGTCATCCATCTTCACGTGCCGCCGCTTCGCGAACGGCGGCAGGACATACCCGAGCTGGTCGAGTACTTCCTGGCGCAGTTCACTGAAGGCACGTCGCTGATCACCAGGAACATTTCACCGGAGGCGATGGAGCTGCTCATGCAGCACGCGTGGCCGGGGAACGTGCGCGAGCTCGAAAACGTGCTCGAACGACTGGTCGTGACGGGTCTCCACGAGACGATCCAGGCCGAGGAGCTTCCGCCCGAGGTTCTGCCGCACGCCGAGCAGGCCACCGCCGTTTCAGCGCCGACACAACAGTCGACGACAATCGCCGACGAGCTGTACAAGGAGCTGACGCAGGAAGGCAAGTGCTTCTGGACGTCGGTGTATCCGCTCTACATGCAGCGCGAGATCACGCGCGGCAACGTCCGCGACCTCGTTCGCAAAGCGCTCGAAGAAACGTGCGGCAGCTATCGCGTCGTCACGCGCATGTTCAACATGCAGGACGCCGACTACAAACGTTTCCTGAACTTCCTGCGCAAGCACGATTGCCAGGTTCCGTATCGCAACTATCGACTGCAGTCGCTGCAGTGAGGGCTGAACATGTTCACTCGCATCTTCGTGATCGCAGCGGGTCTGACTCTCGTGATGAATGTCCCGCCCGCCTGGAGCCAGGACGCATCCGACGCCCCGGCAGCTGCGCCCTCGACGAGCGCCAATACCGGTTCACCCGCCGCACCCGCGCCCACCAGCGCACCGGCCGCGCCCACCAGCGCACCCGCCGCGCGCACCGGTCTACCACCAGCGAGCACCGCGCCCGAACTGCCGGGCGGCTATGTGATCGGACCTGATGACATCCTCCAGATCGTCTTCTGGCGCGAGAAGGAACTCTCCGGCGATGTCGTCGTGCGTCCTGACGGGCGCATCTCGCTGCCACTGCTCAATGACGTCGTGGCCGCGGGGCGCACGCCGGACGAACTGCGCGCGACGCTGGTGACGGAAGCGTCGAAATACTTTGGCAATCCGAATCCGACGGTGGTGGTCAAGGAAATCCGGAGCCGGAAGGTCTTCATCACCGGGGCCGTCGAGAAACCGGGGCCGTACGTGGTGACGTCACCGACCACCGTGCTGCAGTTGATCGCACTCGCCGGTGGCCTGAAGGAATACGCAGACAAGAAAAACATCCTCGTGATGCGGACAACGGACGGAAAGCAGTCGGGATACGTGGTCGACTACAACGCCATCCTGCGGCGCCAGAACCTCGAACAGAACTTCCTGCTGGAACCCGGCGACACGGTCCTGGTTCGCTAACCACGAGTGAAGAGGAGTAACCGTCGTGTCATCTCTCTGCGTGTCCGTTGCAATCACGGCACTCCTCGTGTCGAGCGTGCCGCTTGCCGTGTACGCGCAGGAGGTCCCCGAGCGGCGACCGGTCCAGCCGCTGTTCGGCGCACCTGACCCGCGCGGCGAGAGCGAAGGCGGGCTGTCGGTCACGGGCTCGCTCTTCGGCTCCTACGACGACAACATCCTCCTGAGCAGTCAGGGGTCGACGACTCGACCACCGACGCTCCCGGGGTTCGGGCTGGGCGGGACATTGCGCGGCGCGGCAGTCGGCTACGACTCGAGTGTGTTCTTCAAGCTGCCGACCGAGCAGCCGACGTTCGAAGCGGCCGTGACGAGCACCGGTCGCTATTTCCCGGAGTTCCAGGAGTACGTCGCCGGCCGGCAGATGGCCGAGGCGTCATCCTCGGTGTCGGCAGAACCCTGGCGGGATACGACCCTGCGCCTGACCGGCTCGGGACGCTACTCGCTCAACGCCCCGCCGTTCGCAACCGCGGCCTCACTGTCCGAGACCGACGTCGACCTGCCATTTGCCGGCGACGGCATCCCCCTTCGGCGCACCAACGATTTGCGCGGCGCCGCAGAACTCGAACGCGAATGGGGCGGTGACAAGACGATCACGGTGTTGGGCGGCATCCATTCGTCGCAAATCGATGGCGGTTCCCGGCACGAGATCTACGAACTGGGTGGGAGATTTGGCGCCAGAGTCGCGCGCTATGGCGCGTTTCGTGCTGGCTACGTTCGACAGGACGTCGACCGCGGTCTCGGCCACTACGTCGTGCATCACCTGAACATCGGAGGCGACTACGCGAAGCCGCTGTCGGCCTCGCGCCGCGCCTTCATCGCGTTCAGCGGCGGCTCGGCGGCCGTCGAGTCGCGCGACAGTTTTCGCATGAGCGCCATCGGGGATGTCGACTTCTGGTACGAGTTCAAGCAGTCGTGGATCGGATCGGTTCGTTATCACCGCGGGATTACCTTCATCGACGAAGTGGTCGACCCGTTGATGTCGGACGCGGTCAGCGGTGAACTCGCCGGCTTGCTGTCACCACGCCTCGACTTCAACGCGTCCGCAACGTTCAGCCGTGGAGTCGTCGGGTTCGAAGACCGTGGCTCGTACCAGATGTACGGTACGCGCTCACAGCTGCGATATGCGCTGTCGCGGGTGATGGCGCTGTATGGCGAATACCTCCTGTTTCACTACCAGTTCCCACCAACCATCCTGATCACCGGGGGTTTGCCGCCGTCGACGAGCCGGCAGGCGGTGAAGGTGGGGCTGACGGTGTCCTCGAAACTTCTGGATTTGGGGCCTAGAAACTGATGCTGCCAGGCAGGGTTTACACCTTCGACGACATCATGGTGATGATCCGGCGCCGTTTCTGGATCATCGTGCTCCCGGTCGTGCTCTTCGGTGCGATCACGATGACCGTGCTCGACCAGATCCCGAACAAGTACCGCGCCGACACGCTGATCCTGGTGATTCCGCAGCGCGTACCGGAGAGCTACGTGCGATCGACCGTCACCGCCCGCATCGAGGATCGGCTGCAGTCAATCAGCCAGCAGCTCCTCAGCCGGACGCGCCTCGAGCGCATCATTCGCGACTTCGACCTGTATCAGGCCGATCGGCAGCGAATGGCGATGGAAGACGTCGTCGAGCGGATGCGGGCTGATATCCGGGTGCAGATGGACAAGGGTGACTCGTTCCGCGTGAGCTACATCGCCACGACGCCGGTCATGGCGCAGAAAGTGACGCAGCAGCTGGCGTCGCTCTTCATCGAGGAGAACCTGCGCGATCGCGAGATGTTGGCCGACGCCACCAACGCCTTCCTCGACACGCAGCTCGAGGACGCACGTCGCCGCCTCGTCGAGCAGGAAGAGCAGCTAGAACAGTACAGAGTCCAGCACTCCGGCGAGCTCCCCTCGCAACTGCAATCCAACCTGCAGGTGTCGCAAAACTTACAAACGCAATTGCAAGGATTGATAGATTCGATGAACCGTGACCGCGATCGGCGGCTCGTCCTCGAGCGCATGTTGCTCGAGACCGAGTCAGCACCCGTGGTCCCATCCCCGGCGAGCCAGGAAAAATCTCTCTCGGCACAACTTGAAACGCTTCAACAGACGCTGGCCTCACTCGAGGCGCGTCTCAAGCCCACGCATCCCGATGTCATACAGGCGAAGAGTCAGATCAAGGATATGGAGGCGAAGATCGCCGCGAATCCGGAACTGGCGGCGGGTGTGCCCGAGGCCAGCAGCGTCACGGGCGAACTCGCCAGGAGACGACGTGTCGAAGCGCTGAAGTCCGAGATTCAAACCCTCGACCTTCAGCTCGAGGACAAGGAAGCACGGCGAAGGGATTTCTCCTCGCAGATCGCGTCTTACGACACGCGGATTGCGGCCCTCCCGGCGCGCGAATCGGAGCTTGCATCGTTGACGCGCGACTACGAGACGATGCAGAAGATGTACACCGACCTGCTCTCCAAGCGCGAGCAGTCGAAGGTCGCCGCCAACCTGGAGCGACGCCAGATCGGCGAGCAGTTCAACGTCCTCGATCCCGCTCGTCTGCCAGAAAGACCGTTCAGCCCGAACCGGCCGCTGTTGTTCCTCGGCGGCCTCGGAGTGGGACTGCTCTTTGGCGCCGGCATCGCCGGGTTGCTCGAATTCCGCGACACGACGCTGCGATCGGACGCCGACGTCCGGGCCGCGCTTGCGTTGCCGCTGCTTGGCGAGGTCCCCGTGATTCAGACGCTGTCGGAGCGCCGACGCCGTCGCGCCCGCGTCGTCACCCTTTCGTTTGCAACCACTTCACTGGTCATTGCGGCCGTGTTCCTCGTGTGGAAGTTCTCGCTGATAGCGATTTAGCTCATGCAGAAGGCCCAGTTCGCACATCCGTTCCCCCTGTCGGACGTTTCAGATCCCGTCGTCGTCGAGCCCCCGCTGCCGGCAAAGACAACGGGCCCGAGACGGTCCCGACGCGAGCCCGTTGATCCGACCCGACAGGACTACGTCAGCAACGCGTACTGTCGGCTGGCAGCGCAGCTCCATCAAATCCAGCAGTCGCGCCGACTGACCACCGTGATGGTCGCCAGTGCACTCGCCGGCGAGGGAAAGTCGCTGACCGCGGCGAATCTCGCTCGCGCCCTGAGCGAAGCGTATGGCAAGCGTGTCGTGCTGATCGACGCCGACCTGCGACGGCCGTCGCAGCACGCCCTGTTCGGCATCCGCAACACGCCGGGTCTCATCGACTGTCTCGCGGGCAACTTGCCCGTGCGACCTGCCAGGCTGTCCAACACGCTTCACGTGGTTCCGGCGGGCAGCCCGGAGGCCAACCCACTCGAACGATTGAGCTCGAGCGGCCTGCGTGAGCTGCTGTCCGAACAGGCAGAGCGCTCCGACTGGGTCATCATCGATGTCCCTCCTCTGGCGGCCTGCCCTGATGCGGGCATACTCGCCCACCTCGTCGATGGCGTCGTGGTCGTGGTACGCGCGGGGCAGACGCCGCTGGCGTCGGTCGAATCTGCCGTCACCGCGCTTGGCCGCGAACGAGTCGTCGGGGTCGTGCTGAACCGATCGACATCACGCGCCCTGCAGTACGGGTATCCAGCTCGAAAGGCCTAGGACGTGCTCACCTTCCTCATGCAGAGCATCAACGCCCGCGCCACGATGCTCATCGGCCTCGAGTCGATTCTGATCGTGGGATCGCTCATCCTCGGCACGATGCTCGTGGCCGGCGGGCAGGAGGCCTGGTCGATCGTCGGCACGCCCGCAGGGTTCCTTCGCCTCGCTTTGGTCGCCGCCGTGTGCCAGGCCTGTCTCTACTACACGGACCTCTACGATCTCCGGATCATCGCGAACCGGCGCGAGCTGTTCGCCCGTACGTTCCATTCCCTGGCCGCGGCCTCGATCATCCTGGCCGCCGTCTACGCGCTGCTCCCCGACCTTGGTGTCGGCCCCGGAGTCGTGATCGCCGCGACGTTCGTGGTGATGGCCACGGTTCCCGGTTGGCGGGTCCTCTTCGAGTCCGTCGTGCGGCACGTGTCGCCGCGGGAACGCCTGGTCATCGTTGGCGCGAGTTCCGCTGCAGTGGGCCTCGCTTCCGAGTTGACCGAACGCCGCTACGCGCTCGGCCTCGAGATCGTCGGGTTCGTCACCGCAGCGGGCGCGCGCCCTTCAACGGGTGCGTTTCGAGTCCTTGGCGATATCGCGGACATCCCCGCGATCGTCCAGCGCTACCACGTCGATCGCGTCGTGGTCAGCCTCGCCGACGCACGCGGGAGCCTGCCGATGGACCAGTTGCTCGACATGAAGATGCGGGGGGTCACCTTCGACTATCTCGCGTCGGTGTACGAGCGCTACACAGGGAAAATCGCGGTCGAGAACCTTCGTCCGAGCTGGCTGATCTTCTCCGCCGGGTTCCGCGCTACGCCACGGCTGCTCGGCTTCAAGCGGTTGCTCGACGTGGTGATCGCTCTCGTCGGCCTGGTCGTGACCGCGCCGCTGATGCTGCTCGTCGCGCTGGCCGTCAAGCTGACGTCGCCCGGTCCGGCGCTCTATCACCAGCAGCGCGTGGGAGAGCGCGGCCGCGTCTTCACGGTTCACAAATTCCGCTCAATGCGGGTGAACGCAGAAGCGGACTCCGGCGCCGTCTGGTCTCGAGAGGGCGATACCCGCACGACCAGCGTGGGACGATTCCTTCGCGCGGCGCGCCTCGACGAGCTGCCGCAACTCTGGAACATCCTGCGCGGCGACATGAGCCTGGTCGGCCCTCGGCCGGAGCGGCCGGAGTTCATCCAGCGGCTGTCCGAGCTGATTCCGTACTACGGGCAACGGCACGTGGTGAAGCCGGGGCTCACGGGATGGGCGCAAGTGCGTTACGCCTATGGTTCCTCGGTCGAGGACGCGCTGGAGAAGCTGCAGTACGACCTCTTCTACATCAAGAACATGTCGCTCGCGCTCGATCTGCTGATCGTGTTCAGCACCATCAAGACCGTCATGTCGCGCCGGGGAATCTGAATGCAGACGTCGCACCCATTGACGGTCGTGCACGTCGTTGCAGCGCTCGAAGTCGGGGGACTCGAGCGGGTTGTCCTCGACCTGGTGACACATGCCGATCGGACGCGCGTCACACCGCGTGTCGTGTGCCTCGAGCGCCCGGGCGCCCTGGCGCCCCGGTTCCTCGCGGCCGGAATCCCCGTCGACTGCGTGCCGCGAACGCCCCGCATGCCGCGACGAATCCTGCGCCTGGCACGACTGCTTCGTGACATCGGCGCTGACGTGATGCACGCGCACAACGTCAAGGCGCACCTGCACGGTGTGCTGGCGGCGCGGCTGGCCGGTGTGCCGGTTTCCGTCAGCACGAAGCACGGGCGGAACTTCCCGACCACTTCCCTGGGCCGTGCCGCGAATCGACTGGCATGCGGCCTCTGCAGTGATCTCGTCGGGGTGTCGAATGACTGCGCAGCGATCTGGCGTGACGTCGAGTCGGCTGATGCCTCCAAGATTTCGGTCATCATCAACGGCATCGATCTCGCGGCGTTCCCGCACTGGTCGGGCACGGGCGATGAGCCCGCGCGGGCCGTCAGCGTGGCCCGCCTCAGTGCGGTCAAGGATCCGCTGACGCTTCTCGAGGCCACACGGCGCGTTGTCGATCGACAGCCCGGTTTCCGTCTCGACCTCGTTGGAGACGGCCCCTTACGCTCCGACGTGGAAGCCTCGATCGCCCGGTTACGCCTGGGCGATGCCGTTCGCGTGCACGGCAACGTCGACGACGTGGGGGCCACGTTGCGCGGAGCGAGCTTTTTCGTTCTCGCCTCGACCAGTGAAGGTGTGTCGCTCACGTTGCTCGAAGCGATGGCGACCGGTCTGCCGGTCGTTGCGACACGCGTCGGCGGAACACCTGAAGTCGTCTCGCATGGCGAGACGGGACTGCTCGTGCCGCCGCGCGCCCCCGAACAACTCGCCGAGGCGATGCTCTGGCTGCTGCGACGGCCGGATGTCCGCCGACGTATGGGATGTGAATCGCGGCGTCGAGTCGAGGACCGCTTCAACCTGCTGCGCACCGTCGACGAATACGAGCAGATGTACCTGCGAGCGTTTGAGGCCTGCAGCGGCCGTCCGCCGGGGCGCGCGCCGCAGCCTCAGGCAGCCTGAAAGGTGGAACGTGAAGCTGCTGCTCGTAACCACCGTGTTTCCTTCACCGCTTCAGCCACAGCGGGGCGCATTCAATTTCGAAATGGTCCGCGCCTTCGGGCCGGCGCATGAAGTCCGGGTCATCGCACCCGTGGCGTGGCCAGGCGCCCTGCGTGCCCGCTGGCAGCGGCTGCGATGGGACAGCGCGCGACGGGTCGACGGTATCGATGTTCGACACCCCGTGTATTTCTACACGCCGCGCGCCCTGCGAACGCACTACGGCGCGTTCTTCCGATGGTCGATCCGCGCCGCCGTCGACGACATTCTCCAGGGGTTTGCACCGGATGTGGTCGTCGGCTATTGGGCGCATCCCGACGGTCACGCGGCCCTGACCGTTGCCAGGCGACTCGGCGTGCCCGGCATCGTGATGGTGGGTGGCAGCGACATCCTCCTGCTCGGCCGCGACGCCGGCCGGGGATCGATGATTCGACAGGTCCTCGAGGACGCTGACGCCATCGTCACGGTCAGCGACGATCTCAAGCGGGCGTTGAACCGCTGGGCCATACCGCCGGCCAAAGTGCACGTGGTCTACCGCGGTGTCGACCTGGCGCGATTCGCTCCCGGCTCGCAGGCCGAAGCGCGCCGGCGACTCGGTATCGATCGAACCGGTGCGGTGCTGCTTTATGTCGGTCACCTCGTGGCGGTCAAGGGACTCGATGTGCTCCTCGCCGCCTGCGCCCGGGCGGCAGAACGCGCCGACTTTCACCTGTATCTCGTCGGTGATGGTCCGATGAAGGCGGCGCTTCAAAGGGCCTGCACCGAGCTCCGCATCGCGGACAGGGTCACGTTCGTCGGCGCGGTCAGCCATGCGGCGTTGCCCGACTGGTATCGCGCAGCCGACCGGACCGTGCTGTCCAGCCGATCGGAGGGTGTCCCCAACGTTCTCCTCGAGTCTGCCGCATCGGGGACTCCGTTCATCGCGCCGCGCATCGGCGGAATTCCGGAGATCGCCGATCCCCCGGCCGATCGCCTCGTGCCTCCGGGCGACCCGGTTGCCCTCGCCGACGCGATCGTGGCGTCGCTGTCGACTCCCGGCTCCGTGCACAGGCAGTTCAAGCCAATCTCCCTGCAGGAGTCTGCCCGGCAGCTGATCGACGTGCTGTCGTCGACGACGACACAGGCACGTCGGGCGCGCATGACGGCTGCGAGCGTTCGCGCAGCACAGTCCGAAGGAGCGTCGTCATGACGCTGGCTCGCCTCGTCATGGGCGACATCCGCGCAAAGGCCGAGTGGAACTACGAGCGCACCGACTGGAAGGCGCTGCTCAAGACACTGGGCACCGACGGCACGGCCGCCATGGTGCTGTACCGGCTCATGCAGTGGTCGACTCGCAGAGGGCTGACGCCACTCGCCTTCCTGTTCAACAAGCTGAACACCGTGTTCAGCAACTGCATCATCGGTTGCGGCGCAAGCTTCGGCCCACGCCTCGTTCTCATCCACGCGACGGGCGTTGTCATCAACAGCACCGTCCGTGGCGGCTCGGACATCCTGATCGAGCACCAGGTGACGATCGGAGCGGAGCGCCGGCGAGCGCCAGTGCTCGGCAACGGTGTGTTCATCGGCGCCGGCGCCAAGGTCATCGGTAGCGTGCGCATCGGCGACGGCGTGCGCATCGGCGCCAATGCGGTGGTGGTCGACGACGTCCCACCGCACTGCACGGTCGTCGGCGTGCCCGCGCGGATCGTGCGGCGACGGGCGCCCGACTCCTCGGTCGACAGACCCGACCCGTCTCCCATGGTGGTGATGTAGGCAGGGTATGACGATAGCCATCGAGATCGCGTTCTGGGTGTGTGTCGCGTCGATCGGATACGCGTACGCCATCTATCCGATCGTCGTCTGGACGCTGGCGCGATTGTTCGGGCGATCACCGGTCAGTGTTGCTCTCACCGATAACGAGCTGCCGACGGTGTCGCTGCTCATTGCCGCGCACAACGAGGAGCAGGTCATCGCGCGACGCATCGAGAACGCGCTGGCACTCGACTATCCGGGGGATCGACTCGAGATCGTGATTGCGTCGGATGGCAGCAGCGATACGACGGCGCAGATCGTCCGAGGGTTCAGGGACCCACGGGTCCGGCTGCTCGAATCGCCGATCCGGCGTGGCAAGACGACCGTCCTCAACGCGGCGTTTCGTCACGTGCGCGGCGAGATCGTCCTGCTCTCGGACGCCAACACCTTCACCGATCGCGAGGCTCTGCGTCGCATGGTCAGGTGGTTCGCCGATCCCGCAGTGGGCTCGGTCTGCGGCCGCCTCGTCCTCACCGACCCGGCTACCGGCCGCAACGTCGACAGTCTCTATTGGCGGTATGAGACCTTCCTGAAACGCTGCGAAGGCCGCCTGGGCGGATTGCTCGGGGCCAACGGCGCGATCTACGCGGTTCGGCGATCGAGTTTCGCGGGCATCTGGAGCGACACGATCGTCGATGACTTCGTCATCCCGCTCGTGACACGCCTGCGCCACAACCGCGCCATCGTGTACGACTCGTCGGCTGTCGCCTTCGAGGAGACGCCGCACGATTTCAGCGCCGAGTTCCGCCGCCGCTCCCGGATCGGCGCCGGAGGCTTCCAGAGCATCGTCCGGCTGCGGGCGCTGCTCAGCCCGCGCCACGGCTGGACCGCGTTCACCTTCTTCTCGCACAAAGTCCTGCGCTGGTCGTGCCCGTTCCTGCTCATCGGCGCCGTCGTGACCAATCTCGCTCTCCTGCACGAGCCGCTCTATCGTTGGACGATGGCGCTGCAGCTCGCTGGTTATGGATTCTCGCTGCTCGGTCTCGCGACCGGGACGCGCCCGGCGTTGAAGCCGCTTCGCCTGGCCACGATGTTCACGGCCATGAATGCCGCGCTGCTCGTCGGCTTCTGGCGGTGGGCGTCCGGTGGCCAGCAAGGCGTGTGGCAGCGGACGGCGAGGTAACGATGATCAGCGAACTTCGCCACTCGTTGTCACGCTCGGATCACCGTCTGGCGCACGTAGCCCGACGAACGCGGCGGTTCGTGTCGACGTTCACGCTGCCAGCCGTCTCGGGCCGCCTGGCACGACCGGCACTCTGGCTTTTTCTCGCCGTGCGCGGAGTCGCGTTCTACCTCTATCGCGTTTTCGTCTGTGAACCGCTCTTCAAGGCGTCCTGCCGATCCTGCGGTCGCGGCGTGCGGACCGATGTCTACATCCACTGGATTCAGGGACGCGGCAACTTGATCGTCGGAGACGACGTGCTGATGGACGGAAAGTGCAGTATCACGTTCGCAGCCCGCTACGCGTCGGACCCCACGCTCACGATCGGCGATCACAGTGGCATCGGTCACGGGTGCCGGTTCTCCATCGGCAAACGAATCACCATCGGGCGCCACTGCCGGATCGCCAGCGACGTGTGGATGTTCGATTCGTCGGGGCATCCCCTCGATGCCGAGGCGCGTCGTGCCGGACTGGCCGCTGCCGATGCCGACGTGCGGCCGATCACGATCGGGGACAACGTCTGGATCGGCGGGCGCGCGATCATCCACCCCGGTGTCACCATCGGCGATCACGCCGTCATCTCGGCCGGCGCCGTGGTGATGAACGACGTGCCACCCAGCGCCGTCGTGGCTGGCAATCCGGCGCGCGCGGTGATGGGCACCAGCCGCGCGGCCGTGGAGCGCGCGGCCGAGCGCGAACGATTGAGAGCTTAAAGGAGGACTGATGCAGGTCGACTCGTCACAGGAACAGGCGCTGGCGCGCGTCATGGCGCTGGTGCGCGAGACCGGGCACATCGGCGACATCACGCCGGATGAGGACTTCTACGACGCCGGCTTCACCTCGCTCAGGTCGCTGGAGCTCCTGCTCCAGCTCGAGGCCGAATGGGACGTCAGCATTCCGGACGAGGAGTTCATCGCGTCCCGGTCAGTCCGTTCACTTGGCGAGCTCATCACCCGTCTCAAGGAAGGTGCCTCGTGCGCCTGACCGTGGAACTGGCGGGGCGGGCGCATGAGATGGCCCAGGAAGAGATCCAGAAGCAGGTCGCATACCTGTCGCCCGACATCCGCAACGTGCGGTTCGACGGCGACGGGACGATCCTCGAATGCGACGTGCCCGATGCACAGGCCGAGCGGCTCGCGCAGGACGTGCGCGCGCTCGCCGACCGGATGCAGAAAAGCCTCCGGCGCCTGCAACGGAAGGTGATCTTTCGCAGCGCAGCGTTCGAGACTCCGCGCTTTCATGACGCCTCGTCGATCGGCGACGTGTCCGTCCTCGGGACCGGGCAGGTTGCGCTCACCGGTTTGCCGCTCGCGCTCTTCACGTATTTCGATCGGCTCTTCTCCGAACTGGGACACATCTGGGAGGCACAGGCCGTCCGCACGCCGACGCTCATCCCGTCGCAGGTGCTGGCGCGATGCGACTACTTCCGATCGTTCCCGCAGAACGTCACGTTCGCGAGCCACCTGCGCGAAGACCTCGAGGTCATCGATGCGTTCAGAGCCCGCCACGAGGCGCTCGACCACCTCGACGATCGGGCGCTCGCGGACATGGTCACACCCGAGGTCTGCCTCTCACCGGCGGTCTGTTACCACGTCTATCACCTGCATCAGAACCGGACGCTGCCGAGCGTGGGAACCGCGCACGGCGTGTGCGGCTCGTGCTTCCGGTACGAGGCCGGCAACACCAGCGATCTGAGGCGGCTCTGGGACTTCACCATGCGTGAAGTCGTCTTCATGGGAACGCGGGAGGACGTCCTGCAGCGACGGACCACTGCGATCCAGAAAGTGTCCGACCTGCTCGATCAGCATCGCCTCGCGGGTGAGATTCGCACCGCGAGCGATCCGTTCTTCGTGGCGCCGGATGCCGCAGCGAAGACCTACTTTCAGCTCAGCTCCGAGACGAAGTACGAGATTTCGCTGCTGCTGCCCGACTCCGAGCGGGTAGCGGTGGGGTCACTGAACTACCACACCGACTTCTTCGGTCGCGCGTTCTCGATCAACGTCGACGGTCACGGACCAATGCACAGCGTGTGCGTCGCGTTCGGCCTTGAGCGCTGGGTTCATGCGTTCGTGGCGCAACACGGTCAGAACCCGGAAGACTGGCCGGCGATCGTCCGCGACGCGCCCGAGTTTGCCTCGACGGTGTCGGCCGCATGCTGAGCACCGGTATCCGCCGGCAGCCCGAGGCGGCCGAGTCTCGCACCGTTATCCGGTTCCATGACGTGGAGCGAGGTGCGCACGCGTCCGACGCCGCGCGACTGCTGCGAGACTCGTGGGGCCCGCCCTGTCTTCGGTACTCCGATGCCTATGTCCGGTGGCAGCTGACGTTCCCTGCGGCGGTGCCTGCACGCGCCGTCGTGGCAAGCGACGGTGGCCGGACGATCGGATTTGCCGCACTGATTCCCAGGCAAATCTCGACTGCCAACGGCCAGGCCGTGATCTACGTGATGACGTTCTTCGCGGTGCATCCCGATTACCGCGGCGCTCGCATCGGCGCCGAACTCGCCCGCCGCATCATCGAGATGTCGGATCGTCCCGTCGTCACGTTCACCGAACCGGGTTCGCGATCGGAGCGTGCGATCGCGCAGTCCGCCAGTGCACGCGGCTGGACGTTCAGACACATGGCCGCACTGCGGACGTACGCAGGAGGCCAGGCGCCCCAGCCGGAATCGTCGATCGTGGCGCGCCGGGCGACAGCCGAAGAATTCGTTGCGGCGACCAAGAACCATGAACCCACGCCGGTCGCGTGGAGTGAGCCGACACTCGAGCAGGCACGACATTACCTCTCGGACCCTCGCGGTTCGTGCCTGGCGGTTGCCCAGGGCGCGCACGGCGAGACGCTCGGGGCAGCAGTGATCGTCCGCTCTGAGCTGCTCACCGCCGAGGGCGCCGAGGACGTGCCCGCCCTCGACATGGTGCGCGCGCACGACCGTCACGCCGCCGTGCTCGGTGCCTTCAGAAGGTTTGCGCTCGAGCGCTCGCGCGGGTCATCGGTTGTGACGGCGCCGAACCTGGACGTCGTACCGGCCCCCGCAGTTCGCCAGGCCGGTTTCCGGGCGACCCGATCGGCATTCAACGTCGCAATCCTTGGCCATCCAGCTGAGCCGATCACCTCAGAGGTTGTCTCCACCGACCTCGAGGTGTTCTGAGGCGCACATGAGACTCCCGCGCAACGCTCACCTGTGGCTACCCGGACTTTTACGATCCCGGCGCGAGCGACAACGACCGTCCAACGAGGGGCCGATAGACGTTCTTCTCTGTATGGCCGACCATTACGAGCCCGGGCACGGCGACCCGGGACTCAGCGTCGAACGCGCCCGTGTCACCGCCTGGGTCGAGCGATTGCCACGACTGGCACGGTTTGCCGACGCTGACGGCCGCCCCCCGCGCCACACGTTCTTCTTTCCCGCCGAACAATACCGGCGCGAGCACCTGGACCGCCTGTCGTCACTGTGCGAAGCCGGCCTGGGCGAAGTCGAGATTCATCTCCATCACGATCGCGACACATCCGAGGGGCTGCGAGCCGCGCTGCTGGAGTTCAAGACGCGGCTGGCCGC
>JAICEG010000059.1 GCA_025924295.1 Vicinamibacteria bacterium | reverse complement strand
GGAGATCCACTGACAGCACGTTGATTGCCGTCCGGGCGACTCCGGCCAGTCGCACGAGATGCCGCAGGTCGTTGGTCTCGGAGACCGCCAGCCCCTCGGAGATCAGGATGAGCGACTTGGGGCCGTCGACGAACTGCAGCTGCTCGAGCAGCGTCTGCAGGCCACGCAACGACAGATCCGCGTCTTCACGGGTGTTCCGGGTGATCTGCGAGGACTCGGAGATGATGTCGCGCTCGCACTGCGCGAGTTGCCGCGGGTCGTTGGATCGGCACTCCCTGGTCATGACGGCGGAGAGGACGATCTGGTCGCGCCGCTCTTCGATCGAGATCGCTTCCGACACGCCGATGTTGTAGTTCCCCGCCCTGGCGCGTGGCTGCTGTCCGACCAACCCCTGCATCGCCCGGCGCAACCGAAGCTTGTCGTTCGTGAAGTTCACGCGCGGCCCGGGCTCGGGAAAGGCGACGAACGCCACCTGGTCGAGCGGGCTCAGGAGATCGAGAAATCGGCCGGCAGCGTCGAGAACCGGGCGCAACGATCCCGGACGGATGTTGACCTGATCGACGGCGATGATGATCTGCCGCCCGTTGGGGGGCGTGAGGTTACTCGTATAGAAGGACTCGGTCTTGTCGGCAACCTGCTTCTTGGCTGCCTCGACGTCGACCTTGATCAACTCGGCGGAGACAACGCGGCGAACCTCGCCGTCGATCTTGACGGAGAACTCCGGCGCCCGGAGATCCTCGACCGGCCGTCCGCGCCGATCGACGACGGCAACGTCGACCGCAACGAGGTCGACGCCGGTGCGGAAGGTCGGACCCTGAATCGGCTCCTGCCCTTGCGGCGCTGGCGCGGGTGGTTGCTGTGGCTCCTGCGGCTGTTGCGCATCGAGCGTGAGCACGCCGAGCAGAACGCATGTCGCGACGGAGAGCAGTGTCCTCATCGTCGTTCCCCCGAAGGCAGGATCCTAGCCTAGATGCCGTAGGTCTCAGCGTCCCATTTCAGCCCGAGCTCGGAGGGCGGGGCCATATACCCAGCCAGAGCCGACGCTGCCACGATGGCCGGGCTGGCCAAGTAGCCTTCGCCCCCCACACCCATCCGGTTCTGCCAGTTCCGATTGAAGGTAGTGATCGCCCGCTCGCCGGGGCGGAGAGCATCGGGACCCTGACCGAAACACGGGCCACACCACGATTGTCGAATCTCACCACCGGCGCGACGAAAGACGGCGGCAATCGACTCACCGCTCAGCCGCGAGTCGGGGCGCTCGATCAGCCGCGCCACACCGCCCGAGCCCGGAAAGACGACCAGCGGCCGAACCGCCTTCTCCGTTCCGCCCCTACGGGCGTGGAACAACACGAGCGCCGCCTGCAGCAGGTCGTCGTAGCTGCCGTTGGTACAGGACCCAATCAACGCCTTGTCGAACTGAAGACGCTCGCGGGCGACATCGTCTGCCGGAAAGGCATTGCCGGGACTGAAGGGCTTCGCGATCATCGGCATCACCGCCTCGAGCGACAGCTCTTCGTCGATCTCGAATCGAGCGTCGATCCCTGGCGAGATGCGCGGATACGGCAACTCGAGAATGCCTTTCGCGGAATACCACGCGTCCGTGACGTCATCCGCGGCGAAGATGCCATTGAGCGCCTCGGCCTCCGCCATCATGTTTGCGATGGTGTTGCGATAGGCGATCGGGAGTTGACGTCCCTGATCCACGAACTCGACCGACATGCCCTGTGCCTGTTGACTTCCCCAGCGCCGCAGCAGCTCCAGAACGATGTCCTTGCCGCTGGCCCACGGTTGCAACGTGCCGCTCACGACGACGCGTCGCGCTTTGGCGAGCGTGAAGTAGATGTAGCCAGTCGACCACCCGAAGCCGAGGGTCGTTGATCCGACGCCCATGCCAACCGCACCGTAGGCTCCGTACGCCCGGCTGTGCGAGTCGGCGCCCGGAATGAACTGCCCTGGCAGGACGAGTCCCTGCTCCGGAAAGTAGAAGTGAAAGATCCCGTCACCGGGCGTCGCGTAGTACGGTGGTGTCAGCCCCTGCTCTCTAGCGAAGGCTCGGCCGATGCTCGTCTGCTTCTCATCGTCCTCACGGCCGGTGAACACGAAGTGATCGTTGGCGATGGCCGCTTGCCTCGGCGCGATGACGTTGCCACCGGTGATCTGGTTGAACGTGTGAATGGCGAACGGCGCCGTTCCATCGGAAGCGGGAAGCAGATCGGCATACACGCGCAGCGTATCGCCCGGCTTCAGTTGCCGCTGGCTCTTGTCGACGCGATGCGCCCAGATGATCTGCTCGGTGGTCGTCATCGATCGCGCCAGCGACGGGTCGGGAAACTCGATGACCGGAGTCGCATCGATCGAGCTGCGGAGCTCACGGCGTCCGATCGCGACAATCCCGCCGCTGCGACGCAGCTCGTCTTCCTTCGGTGTGAGTGGTGCCGGTTCGTAGGTCCGGTTCTGTGTGACGTTGGTCAACTGACGTGAGACCGGATCGAATGTGAACTCGTCCCCGTCGCGAGCGTCCTCGACCGCAGGCGGGCTCTGCACGACGTGCAGTCCGAGATTCAGGGCGTTGCGGCGGAAGATATCGCCCATGTTGTGACCGCACACGATCACCATCTCGAGGCCCGCCTCGTCAGCGATCCCTTTGAGGCCGGCAGGGCTCATCTCCCGTGAGGATCCGATTGCGAAACGGTCACCGGCGATGACGAACGTCTCACCGCGGTGGACACGTGCCCGAAAGTCGGGCATCAGGTAGCGAAATGTGCCCGCTTTCCAGCGCTCGTCCAGCGTGTCCAGGCTCTCGGATACACAGTCGGCTGCAGGTGTGATTTGATCGGTATCAATGGCGTCGAGTTTGTGCCCGTAGCGGGTGCCGGCCAGCTTGGGGTCCCAGAAGATCAGCGCCGTGCCGCGAATCAACCGGGTGTCGCCACCATCCTCCGATGGCGGCCCTGGAAGATCCTCCAGACGGGCGCCCGGCCTCACCCTGGCCTGACCGATTATGTGCATTTCTGACTAGATCTTAGCGTCACACGGCTCTGATATACTCGGCCGCTTGCACCGATAACTGACCCGGATCACATGGACCCTTCTTCTCGAGAAACAGCAGTCGCCGATACGCGTCAGCCAGCCGAGCGCCGCTCGCATCGCCAGGCCCGCCCGGCCCCCGCTCCCCAGACTGCGGAGGCGAAGACCGATCCGACCGATCTCAAGAACCCGGCTCTCTACATCAATCGAGAGTTGAGCTGGCTCGAGTTCAATGAGCGCGTGCTCGCCCAGGCACGCGACGTGTCTCATCCATTGCTCGAGCGCGTCAAGTTTCTCTCGATCACGGGGACGAACCTCGACGAGTTCTTCATGATTCGTGTCGCGACGACGCTGAAGAAGCTTCGCGAGGAGATCGAGGACGTCGCACCGGACGGGTTCAACACCGAGCAGCAACTCGAGGCGATGCGCGCGCGGGCGCGCCGGATGCTCGCCGACCAGGCCGCGACGTGGGCCGAGTTGCGGAAGCTGCTCGAGAAGGAACAGGTCTGGTTCCTCGACGAGGACGCGTGGACACCCGCCGCCCGCGAGTACTTGAGTGGATACTTCTCGCGTGAGATCTGTCCCGTGCTCACGCCGCTCGCCTTCGATCCTGGCCACCCGTTCCCGTTCATCTCGAACTTGAGCAAGAACTTCGCGGTCGTCGTCCGTCACGGCGGGCGTACGAAATTTGCCAGGGTGAAAGTACCCGACGTCCTTCCCCGCTTCATCCAGTTGCCGCACGCTGTCAGCCCGACGGGGGGGACGACATATGTCTTCATCGAGGATGTGATTCGGGTCAACATCCAGGAGCTCTTCACGGGAACACAGGTCAAGGGCGCGTACCTGTTTCGCATCATTCGCGATACGGACCTGGAGATCGAGGAAGACGAAGCTGATGACCTGCTCGAAAGCATCGATCGAAGCCTGCGGCAACTGAGGCGAGGCGCGATCTCCCTCTTGCACGTCGAGGCAGGGATGCCCACCCGCGTCCTCAACATCCTGGCCGAGAACTTCGAGGTCAGCGACGAGATCGTGCTGCCCACCGAGGATCGACTGGGCTTTGGTGACTGGGGGCAGCTGACGCGCCTGCATCGACCCGAGTTGAAGGACGCCCCGTTCTCACCGCGCAGCCTCTGGCGGAGCGACGAGGATCCCGAGGTGATCTTCGACCAGATCCGCTACCAGGACATCCTGGTTCATCACCCGTTCGAGTCCTTTGCCTCCGTCGAGACGTTTCTGCGGGCAGCCGTGCAGGACCCGCACGTCACGGCGATCAAGATGACGCTCTACCGCATTGGCTCGAACTCGCCGCTCATTCCGCTGCTCATTGCCGCGGCGGAAGCGGGCAAACAGGTGGCCGTGCTGGTGGAGCTGAAGGCGCGATTCGACGAGCGTAACAACATCCTGTGGGCGAGACGGCTGGAGTCGCACGGCATTCACGTCGTCTACGGCTTCACCAACCTGAAGACGCACGCCAAGCTCTGTCTCGTCGTGCGGCAGGAAGCCGACGGCGTTCAGCGCTACGTGCACACCGGGACGGGCAACTACAATCCCGACACCGCGAAGATCTACACCGACCTCGGCCTGTTTACCGCCGATCCGGACATCGTCAACGACGTGTCGGACGTCTTCAACTACCTGACCGGATACTCGAACCAGAAAGAGTTCCGCGGGATGATCGTGGCGCCGGTGCAACTCCGTCAGCGGCTCAAGGAACTGATCGAGCGGGAGATCGAGCACGCCCAGGCCGGCCGGCCGGCGCGCCTGATGATCAAGGCCAACGCCCTTACCGACGATCAGATGATCCGTCTGCTGTATCGCGCCGCCCAGGCCGGTGTCTCGATGGATCTGATGGTGCGCGGCATCTGCTGTCTGCGGCCGGGTGTGCCGGGCATCAGCGACAACATCCGCGTGCGCTCGATCGTCGGCCGCTTCCTCGAGCACTCCCGTATCTACTGGTTCCACAACAACGGGCAGGAGGAGATGTACATCGGGAGCGCCGACCTGATGGAGCGGAATCTCGACCGCCGCGTCGAAACGCTGGCGCCCATCCGCGATCCGGAGATCCTGGAGCACCTGCGCGACATCGTGCTGGGCGCGTATCTCCGTGACACGGCCCGCGCCATGGTGCTCGACTCCGCGGGCCACTACGACCGGCCGTCAAACGGCACGGATCACTTCGACGCGCAGCAGTTCCTCGTCCGGCACTACACGGACACCCTCGGCGAACCGTAGGGCGGGTCTTGCTTCTTAGACCCGCCGGTGCAGACGAACCGCGACGCCGGGTCTGAAGAACGAGACCCGGCCTACGCTGTCTTGCGCCTGGGGCCGACCCGCCTTACGCGGATTGGGGTTTCCGTCTGGGGCCGACGAAAGCGATCAGCGCGGCGATCACGAGACCGCTGATCGTGATGAGAAATGCCAGCGGGCCGAGCGGCCAGAGCAACGCGAGCGTGAGCTTCGTGACCGGCGCGCCGTCGACTCGCCACAGTCCCACCAGCACGCCAATCACGTAAGCTGTCAAAAGCACTCTCACGAGTTCACTGTAATCCAGAAACCTGCGCGCGATGTTTCAGGAGTTCAGACCGCTGATGAAGCTCGCCGGTCCGGTCATCCTCGCCGAAGTGGGGTGGATGAGCATGGGCCTGGTGGACACCATCATGGTCGGACCGCTCGGTCCGGCTGCCATTGCCGCAACCGGCATGGGCAGCAGTGTGTTCGCGGCGATCGTGATCTTCGGCATGGGGCTGATGCTGGGCCTCGATGCGTACGTGTCGCAAGCTCACGGCGCCGGGAACGAGCGCGAATGCCTGCTGTGGCTGCATCAAGGCGTCTGGCTCGCCTGTGGTGTCGCGCCGATCGTGATGGTGCTGGCGTGGGTCGCATACGCCACGCTCGATCTGTGGGGATTGCATCCGGAGACGCGGCAGCTGGTCGGACCGTACATGCGCGTGATCGCATTCGGGGCGTTGCCCCTGCTGCTCTACGCCGCGTTTCGTCGATACCTGCAGGGGATGCACCTGGTCGGGCCGGTCATGATTGCGTTGATCACGGCGAACCTGATCAACGCAGCCGGCAACTGGGTCCTGATCTACGGCAACCTGGGCATGCCGGCCCTTGGCGTGGTCGGATCGGCATGGGCCACGACCGCCGCGCGCGTGTACATGGCGGCCTTTCTGTACCTGGCCATTCGTCTCGAACACCAGCGCCGCGGTCATCGTCATCCGCGGGTCGATCTCGGCATCGATCTGGATCGAATCCGGCGGCTTGTCAGGTTGGGGTTTCCCGCCGCCTCGCAGGTGACGCTCGAAGTGGGGGTCTTTGCCGCCGCGACCGCGCTGGCAGGACAGCTCGATCCGGTCGCGTCTGGCGCACATCAAATCGCGCTCAACATCGCGTCGCTCGCCTTCATGGTGCCGCTCGGGCTCGCCTCGGCTGCGGCCGTGCGCGTCGGATTCGCCTACGGCGGCGGCGACCTCCACAGGGCGGCTCGCGCCGGATGGACGGCGCTGGCCAGCGGTGGCCTGATCATGACGGCCATCGGGCTCGTGTTCTTCCTCTGGCCGCAGGCGCTGCTGCGCGTGTTCAGCACCGATCCGCGCATCCTCGACATCGGGGTCAGCCTGCTTGCCATCGCCGCCGCTTTCCAGTTGTTCGACGGCACACAGGCCGTGGTCACCGGCGCGCTCAGGGGCATCTCCGAGACGCGCATGCCGATGCTCGTCAACTTCGTCGGCCACTGGTTCCTCGGCCTCCCCGTCGGTTACGCGTTGTGCTTTCGATTTGGCTGGGGCGTGCAAGGACTGTGGATCGGTCTCTCGATCGGCCTGGTCGTCGCCGCACTGGTGCTGACGGTGGTGTGGTGGAAGCGAACGGCGACGGTCGCGTTTCTGAAGCCAGAATTCAGAACGCAGAAGTGATTGTCGCGCGGATCGTCGGCTATCTGCTCGACGGCACCCGCAGAGACGCGCGCAGTCCGCCAAGTGAAGAGACGTCCAGGGTGATCGAGCCGCCATACAACTCGGCGAGGTCGCGGACGATCGCCAGGCCGAGGCCGGTGCCCGGCGCGGCTTCATCGGCCCTGACCCCGCGTCGCAACACCGCCTCGCGCATCTCTTCGGCGATCCCGCATCCGTCATCGTCGACCGTGATCGTCGTCTTGTCACCATCGACGGTTGCACCCACGACGATGCGCGAGCGCGTCCATTTGCACGCGTTGTCGAGCAGGTTGCCGAGCATCTCGTCGAGGTCCTCTCGCTGAACACGGACCTGCAGGCCGGAGGGTACGTTCGCGTCGATGGTCAGGCTGCGTTCGGCGTGCAGACGCAGCAGGGCGCGCGTGAGCCCGTCAACGGACTCCTTGACCGATGCACTCGTGCCGCCGGTGGCACCGGAGGCCGCCGCGCGCGCATGCGCCAGGTGGTAGTCGACCTGCCGCTGCATGCGCACGACCTGCTGGTCGAGGGAGTCGGCGATTTCGACCTGACCGGCCGCCCGGGCACGGGCCGCGTCCTGAGACAAGACGGCCAGCGGTGTCTTCAAGCCATGAGCGAGATCGCCAGCCTTGGCAATAGCGCGCCGGATCGCCTGCTCACGCTGCTCGAGCAGTGCGTTCAGATCGTCGACGAGCGGCTGCACCTCCGACGGATACTCGCCTTCCATCCGACGCGCGCCCCCGGCGCGAACGCGGGTGAGGCGCGTGTGCAGGTTGTCGACGGACGCCAAGGTTCGTCGCGCATGCAGCAGGGCAGCGACGAGGCACAGCGTCGCTCCAAGGATGACCAGTGGCGCCTGCAGGAAACCGTGCAGGTGTGTGATGACATACGAGCGCGGAAGATGCTCGAAGATGTGGCTGAACGCCATGCTGAGCAGGAACACGAGGCCGATCGTCCACAGGATGCTGGCGAAGAGGACGCGGCCACGCAGCGATCGCTCGCTCATGATCCCATCCGGTAGCCGAGCCCTCGGACGGTCTCGATGACGTTGGCGCCCAACTTGCGGCGCAGTCGGGCGATGAAGACCTCCACGGTGTTGGAATCGCGTTCGGCGTCCTGCGCGTAGATGTGCTCCGTCAACTCGCCCTGCGACACGACTCGCGCCCGGTGATGCATCAGGTACGAGAGAACGCGGAACTCGTGCGCGGTCAGCTTGACTTCGACGCCGTCGCGGCACACACGCGCCAGCCGCGGTTCCACGGTCACGGCGCCGCACCTCAATGCCGGAGACGCCTGACCGCTCGCCCGACGGATCAGGCCGCGCACGCGCGCCAGCACTTCCTCCATGCGGAACGGCTTGGCGACGTAGTCATCAGCGCCTTCGTCGATCCCGACGACCTTCTCGTGCCAGCTGTCGCGTGCGGTTAACACCAGCACCGGCACCTGCAGCCCCGATTCACGCCATCCGCGAAGCAGGGTCAGGCCGTCGATCCGAGGAAGGCCGAGGTCGAGGATGACGGCGTCGTACGCCTCGGTGCGCGCGAGGAAGTCGCCGCGATCGCCATCCGCGGCGCAATCCACGGCGTATCCGGCCGCACCGAGTGAGTGGGCCAGTTGCACCGACAGCGCCGATTCGTCTTCGACGACGAGCACCTTCATACCGGTACTTTGCTACCTTACAGCGGCTGAACGGAACCTGAACACGGCGTTCAGGTTCCGTTCAAGGCCTGATTGCTATAGTCGCCCGCATGACTTCACCATTCACCTACGACTTCGGCTACCAGTGGACCGTGACCTGGATCCACGTGATTCCACTGCTCCTCGGAGCAGGCGCAGCCATCCTGGGACTGTGGCTTGGATGGCGGCGCTCCATCATCGCCATGGCGGCGATCTTCTCTCTCTGGGGGCTCGCCGGCCTGCTGGTCCTGCACGTGGTGTTCGGCATCAACGCGCCGATGACGCTCCCTTCCGAGCAATTCATGACGGCGAACCAGGGGCGTTTCGTCGACGTGGGTGCCGGTTCGGGACGCGCGGCCATCGGTGTGCTCAGGGCGCGACCCAACACGACGGCCACCGCCATCGACATCTACAGCGGCTTCTGGGGCATCGAAGAGAACACACCTGAACGCCTGATGCGCAATGCGCGTATCGGCGGTGTGGCCGAACGGATCGAAGCGCAGACCGCTGACATGCGCAAGCTGCCATTTCCGGACAGCAGTTACGATGGCGCGGTGTCGACGTACGCGATCGACCACCTGCGCCGCGACGACATCCCGATCGCGCTCAACGAGGTGGCACGTGTACTCAAGCCGAACGGCGAGTTCCTGCTCGGCATCGTCAACCAGGACTTCTGGGTGCGGTTGAGCATGCCGATCCCGCACTTCGGCCTCGCGGCTCACCGGCCGGCGGATCCCAATCGATGGCGGGCGCTGCTGAACGACAGCGGCTTCGATATCGTGGAAGAAGGAACCAGTCCGGCGACCCTGTATTGGGTGGCGCGCAAGCGGCCGGTGGACGTGAGCGCGAACTAGTTACGGCCGGAGGGAACGAAGAAAGACGGAGGGCACGGATCGCCACGGAGACGCGGAGACACGGAGGCCTGAGCACGGAGTCTGCACCAGCGGCTTAGAGATGAGGCACGTGTGGCCGCACTACGCGCGGCTGGGATTGAGCACGGGCGGCGACGCAAACGTCGCCCAGGAACGCCCGCGACGCTTGCGGTCGCGGCCCGCGCTCAATCGCAAGGCCGGCCCACAGGGGCCGGCCCCACACGTGCCCTCCGTTTCTCCGTGGCTCCGCGGCGATCCGTTCTCTCCGATGACCTCCGTTCGCTCCAAGTCGTATAGCATTCTCTTCAATCACTCACGATTGGAGAGATGCTCAACGACAGCCACTGCCACTTCTTCTCGAGCCAGTTCTTCGGCGCACTCGCACGGCAGCGCGGCAAGGGAGACACCGTCGCCGCACTGTGCCAGGAGCTTCAGTGGGATGACCCTGGCACGCCGGAATCGCTGGCGGATCGATGGGTGCGCGAGCTCGATGCTCACCACATCGCGCGATCCGCGCTGATTGCGAGCGTGCCGGGAGACGAAGCCTCGGTGGCCGCGGCCGTGTCGCGACACCCTGGTCGATTCGTCGGCTACTTCATGGTGGACCCATCAGCCGATGATGCGGCCGCCCGGGTCACGACGGCGATCACGGCTCTCGGCCTTCGAGTCGCATGCTTTTTCCCCGCGATGCACCACGTGCGGCTCGACGATCCCCGCATCGAACGCCTCGTCGACGCAGTCGCGTCGCGACCGGGAACGGCCGTCTTCGTGCACTGCGGCGTGCTGTCGGTCGGCGTGCGGAAGAAACTCGGCCTGCCCAGTCGATTCGACCTGAGCCTCGGCGATCCACTGAGCATCACTCGACTGGCGCTCTTGTTTCCGCGCGTGCCGTTCATCGTTCCGCACTTCGGTGCCGGAATGCTGCGCGAAACGATGATGGCCGCCGACGCGTGCGCCAACATCTACGTGGACACCTCGAGCTCGAACAGCTGGATACGCTACGCTCCCGGCTGGACGCTGCCGGGCGTGTTCAAGACCGCCATGTCGGTGCTCGGACCTTCCCGTCTTCTGTTCGGGACGGACTCCTCGTTCTTTCCTCGCGGCTGGCAGCGCGGCATCCACGACGCCCAGAGAGCCGCCGCCACGGAAGCCGGCATCAGTGAAGCCGATCAAGCGCTGATCTTTGGTGGTAATTTCGACCGGCTGTTCCCGGGCGTGAAGACTGGAGACTGAATGAAAGCCATTGTCGTGCGTGAGTTCGGGGCTCCCAACGTTATGAAGATCGAAGACGTGCCCGAGCCGGCGCCCGGACCCGGACAAGTAACGATTCGAGTCCACGCCGTTGGCGTCAACCCGGTGGACACCTACATTCGATCCGGCGCGTACGCCCGCATACCGAACCTCCCGTACACGCCCGGCACCGATGTCGGTGGCGTCGTCCAAGCCATCGGACCCCACGTGACACGACTGCGTGTCGGGGACCGCGTGTACGGCCACGCAGTCGTTGGCGGATACGCAGAGGTGGCTCTCTGCGAGGACTGGCAGGCGCACCCACTGCCCGTGAACGTGTCGTTCCAGCAGGGCGCAGCGATCGGCGTGCCCTACGCCACGGCCTGGCGTGCGCTGCTGATGCGGGCGCAGGCACGGCCGCGCGAATCAGTCCTGGTGCACGGCGCCAGTGGCGGCGTGGGAATCGCCTCGGTGCAAATCGCGCGCGCGCATGGTATGCACGTGATTGGCACGGCCGGCAGCGCGGACGGCATCGCGCTGGTGCACAAGCAGGGCGCGCATCACGTGCTGAACCATCGCGACGCCGATTACCTGAAACGCATCCCGTCGCTGGCGGGCGGAGCGGGCGTCGATGTGGTCCTCGAGATGCTCGCGAACGTGAACCTCGATCACGACCTCGACGTGCTCGCGCCGCACGGACGCATTGTCGTCATCGGCAACCGCGGGCGTATCGAGATCGATCCGCGCAAGGCCATGGGACGCGACGGCACGATCCTCGGCATGACGCTCTTCAACGTGACGCGTCCGGATCTGGAGGAGATCCACGCCGGTCTCGGCGCCGGTCTCGAGAATGGCTCGCTGAACCCGGTGATCGGAAAAGAACTGCCGCTCGGCGACGCGGCGAAAGCGCACGTCGCCGTCATGGAGTCAGGAGCGTTGGGGAAGATTGTGCTGGTTCCCTAAGCGTACGAGACTACTTGCTCTTCGAGAGTTCTTCGTCGATGACCGCGGCAATGACTTCGTAGGGCTGCGCACCGGAGAGCACGCGGCCATTGATGTAGATCGTCGGCGTGGAGTTGACGCCCAACCTCGATCCCTCGGCGACGCCATCGCGCACTCGTTCCCCGTGCTTCGAGGTATCGAGGCAGGTGCCGAACGCCGCCGCATCGAGACCCAGATCCGCTGCGTACTTCTTCAGATCGTTGGGCTGCAGCGCCTGCTGGTTGGCGAACAGACGATCGTGGTACTCCCAGAACTTGCCCTGATCCGCGGCACAGTGCGCCGCTTCACCGGCCTTGAATGCCTGCGGGTGAATCTGCGTGAGCGGGAAGTCCTTCCAGACGACCCTCACCTTGTCGCCGTAGGTGTCCTTCACCTGCTTCAAGGTCGGCGCGACGCGCTGGCAGAAGGGGCACTGGAAGTCCGAGAACTCGACGAGGGTCACGGGCGCCGACGCCGAACCGATGGCCGGATCGTCCGCCGTCACCGCGATCTCGTGCCGCGGCGGTTCGAAGAGCACACGAACGGCCGGACCGGACTTGCGCAACTCCCCGATGAGCGCCGAACGTGCCGCGTCGGTCTGCTGGTCCTGCAGATACCGTCGAATCGCCGGCGCCATCACCTCGAGTGACCGCCCCTGCATCTGGTTGATGTTCGACTGGTAGAACGTCACCACGTCCGCTTCACCAACCGGCTTGATGCGTGCGTTGAGCTCGGCCTGCTCGAACGCCTCCGGCGTCATGTTCTTCTTCTTGGCGGCCTCGGCGATCAGGGCTTCGGCCACCATGGCATCGAGCGCCGCCCGCTTGCCGTCGTACGATTTCTGCTGCGCCTCCGCATGACCGGCGGGATCCAGCGCCCTCCAGCGATCGTCGAGTTCCTTGTTCGTGATGACGCGATCGCCGACTCGGGCCGCTGCATCCCCTGCGGCTGGCACCTGCTGGGCCGCCGGCGCCGATGAACAACCGAACAACGACAGGACCGCGGTCAGGAACAGCGCTCTCTTCATGGCTCGATCATACCCGCTTTATTTGGCCAGTTCTTCACTCGTGCTCACCTGGAAGCGCCGGAAACGGGAATACGTGGCGACACCCTGCACCTCGAGTGGATCGCGCGGGCGCCGATACCGTTCCTCCATGCGCACCGGGACGAACAGGCCGATGCCTTCGTCCTTCTGATACGTCACCGTGATGTGGGCCTCGACGCCGGTGTCGACCGCATCGAGCTCGGAACGAAGGATCGTGCCGTCCGCCTCGCTGATCCAGAAGCGCCCGCGGACGGGAAGATCGCGACCACCGGTCGTCGCCACGAACGTGGGGCGGGCGGTCTCCCTGAACTCGACTTCGATGCCCTGATCGGACTCGTCACGCTTGCCCCGCTTGAACTCGAATCGATGGCGATGCAGCGAAGTGAGGAACGCCAGCGTCAGCGTCGGCGTGTTGATGTTCCGATTGATGTTGCCGATGTTGTAGCGCGCGCCTTCGTTCATGATGGTGCGCGCCTGCTCGAACGCGTTGCGATCGCCCTTCAGGAAGATCGTCGCCAGCCGTTGCTCGCGGTCGCGGACGGGACGCCCATCTCGTTCGAACACGTCGCGAAACGGCAGCCAGCCTTCACCCTTGACCTCGACCAGCAGGAAATCTGACACGAGCGTGGTCTCCTGCGGACCACCACTGCCGCGTTGCTGGACGGCGGTGTTCGTCGGGTTGGGCGCGCGGCGCAGCCGCTGCTCGTAGCGCTCTTCAGCAACGACCGATCCGAAGTTCTTTTGAAACGCTTCGACATAAGCGGACGCGCGATCGACGAGGGTCGCAACGTCCGTCTGCGCTGCCGCGCCGCTGGCGAGCGTGACGGTGAGAGCTGCCGCCAGACCGGCGCACCGCATGACACAGGGGATCATGCGCATGCGGGCGTGGGCTTACCGGCCCGAGAAGCGGACCCGGACGCCGCCGTTGACGAGACGCGGCGAACCGGTAGTGGTCGGCTGCAGCTGAACGTAGTACTCCTGATCGAACATGTTCTGCACACCGAAGAACACCTCGAGGTTCCGGCCGATGTTCCGCGACGCGCTGAAGTCCAGCACCCCATACGGCGGGAGCCCGGGCTCGGTCTCGCCTGGCTTGGTGCGCTGATTCAGGTCGTCGTCGTACTGACGGCCGAAGAACATCCCGGTCGCCACCAGCGTGACGTAACGCGGATTGGAGTAGCTCACTCCCACCGAGCCGCGATGCTTCGGCACCTGCGGCAGGTAGAGCCCGACGAGCGCCGGGTTGGCGTCGTTCTCGGTGACCGTCGCGATGTTGAAGAGGTATCCACCAGTCAGACGAAGGTTCGGCGTGAGGCGCATCTCGGCATCGTTCTGCCAGCCATGAACGCGCGTGCGCCCCAGATTCTGCCGCTGCTGGAGGTTCGTGCCGATCGTGACGTTGGAGATCGGGTTCTTCACGGTGTTGTCGTACCACGTGGATCGGAGTGACAGGTTGCGCGCCGCCTCCAGTCGTACGCCCGCTTCACCACCGAACAGGCGCTCGGGTCCAAGATCTTCATTCGCCAGTGTGCGGACGAGACCAACACTGAACTGACGATAGAGCTCGTTGAGCGTCGGTGCCCGGAAACCCCAGCCGAGGTCGCCCCAGACCGACACGCGATCCGAGACGCGGTACAGCGCAGCCACGCGCGGGCTGACGACGGTGTCGTCCCGATCGGCGAGCTCGGGCCGGTTGCCCGGACCCGGTGTGCCCGCGACCGTCGTCTCGATGATGTGACCGTCAGAGTTCTTCCAGGCATCCACGCGGGCACTCAGGGTCAGCACGAGGTTGTTGACGCTGATGACGTCCTGCAGGAAGAAGCCCGTGCTGTTCTGGGTGCCGCCCGAGTTGCGGCGCAGCGACAACGTCGCAGGCGCCGTCGGCGGAATGATCGGCGCGCCCGGTGTGGTGATGTACGCATCCTCGAGGCTGTCGCCGTCCACCCGCCGCCAGTCCAGGCCGGTGCTGAAGAAGTTGTTCAGGCCGATGGCGCGCGACCACTGCACCATCGTGCCAACCGCAGTCGTCGGAACGTTCTGATCCGTCGCCAGGCGCACGATGCTGCGCGATGCGACCGTGGCGCTCGGCGCCGTGACCGCGAGGAAGGTGCTATGGAAGGTACTGTCGTCTCCGAAGACGGTCGCCTGCAGGTCGCTCTGATCCGGCATCCGGACACGCACGCCTCCGCCGAACGAGGTCCACTGCGTATCGTTGACCTCGCCGATCTTCCCGTTCACGCGATCCTCGGAGAAGTACCCGCCGCGGAAGAAGACGCTCAGGCCTTCGTTGGCCCGGTAGTCCACCTTGCCGTTGAAGTTCTGGAAGTTGACCTCGGCGTTGTTGTCGATGATGCCGCGCTCGGCGGCCGCGACGATGGGAAATCCATCGGTGTCGAATGCACTGCCCTCAACCGCGACCCCCAGCTTGCCCCACACGTCGCTGGCAAAGAAGTCGCCCTTGGGACTGTTGTGGTTGCCGTACTGGGTCTTGAACTCCACGGTTCGCTGCGCGGCGCGGGAGGGAACGATGTTGATCACGCCGCCCATGCCGTAGTTACCGTACAGGCTCGAGCTCGAACCGTCGATGACCTCGATGCGATCCACGCTCTCCATCGGCACACGTGTCCAGTAGACCCAGCCCCCGAACGGATCGTTGAAGGGCATGCCGTCCACGAGGACCAGCGTGCGGCTGACGCCGCTCGGCCCGATTCCGCGAAGAGAGACACCCTGTGCCGTGGGATGGGACGACAGGCTGCTGCTCCGCCGGAACAGGCTGAATGTCGGCACTTGCCGCAGCACATCGTCAGCCACCACGGCGGGCGACTGCCTGATCGTTTCCTTCTCGATGATGTTGACGCTGACCGGCACCTCGCCAAGTCGCTTTTCGCTGCGCGTCGGCGTCACGGTCACGGTCTCGAACAGTCCGGCCAGCTTGAGGACGACATCGCTTTCACCGGGCGTCACCGACTCGGACCACTCGGCAAACCCGCCGGCACGGACAATCATCGTGAAGCTGCCGCCGCTAACGCCGGTCAGCGTGAACCGCCCGTCCGGGCCGCTGACCGTCTGCTCTTCAACGCCGTCGGGCCCCAGCACGCTGATGGACGCACCGGAAACAATTCCGCCCGCCTCGTCCCTGACGACCCCGCTCAGGGTGGACTGGGCCGCCGCGGCGGACGCAAGAGAGAGCGCACACACAAAGACCAGAACCGTTCGCATGACGGGAAATGTTACTTCGTAACTGGACCATCTGGCGCGGACCGGATGGAACGAATTGCGCCAAAATTCACGCTGGATTCGTCTAACCGTGTGTGGGGGGTCGGATTATACTGGCCTCTATCATGAAGCTCCATAGGCGATTCCTGGTTTCCACGCTCGTGGTCCTGGCGAGTGCCGCAATGCTGGCGCAGCAGGCGACGTTCAAGTCGGGCACCAGCATCGTTGCCGTACTCTCCACGGT
>JAICEG010000058.1 GCA_025924295.1 Vicinamibacteria bacterium | reverse complement strand
GCTCATCATGCCGCGCAAGGTCAACCGGCCTCCTCCTGCCGGACGTTGCGCCATGCCCATCACCCAGTTGATGCTCCCAGTCTGATCGCTGCCGCGATCGCCGGTATCGTGCAGGTACTGCAGAAACAGATTTCCATGACCCATGAGTCGCCATCCTCGGGCTTGCGAGTGAATGGCGTACATCGGCGACTCGTCTGGTAACCAGGACGTTCCTGAGCCATCGCGCGAAGCCGGGACCTCCTGATCCGCCGGCATGACGTGGCCGGCATGCTGGCCGCCATGTTGATCCTGGGCGTTCACTATTGCAGCCGTGTTCAGCACAAGAAGAATGAATCCGTAGCGCGCCACCAGGCGCGAATACACACGCGCGTACATAACTCCCCACTCCGGAAGAAAGGTTGATATGTGAGTTGGGGAACGGACTAGACGCGCAGCAGCGTTCGCAGGGAGAGCGGGAGCGGGCGAACGACCGGGCTCACCAACGCCGTCGAGGCACCGAAGACGAGGAGATCCCGGAGGTCGAACGCGGCAGGCGTCAGCGCTGGCGGCTCGAGGGCGATCTTCGCCGCCGCGATCGAGGCGGTATGCGTATCAGCATGCGCACAACAGCGGGGAGCGATGGAAGTCGTCACACTCCCTTCGGGATGCGTGTGAGCCTGGGTCGCGACTGGATGGCTGTCAGCAGGATGCTTCTGGTCCGCAGCATGGTCGGGAGTGGGCGCGCCATGCGCGTGGTGGGCACTGCCCGTCGAGGACGAGCCATGTATGCCGTCCGCGCACGACCACTCGCAGATGGCCCGCGCCATTGGCGTGATGGCGAGCGTCATCGCAAGGACGAGCGGAATCAGGCGTCCGAGCACTGTTTGTACGATAACCCGCCGGGCGTTGACAAATATTTCTGTCGTATTGACAAAATTATTTGTCAATGGTCTGATACGGCATGCTCGACGTTCAGGTCATCGATGATCCCGCGGCTGCAGCGCTCGCAGTCGAGCCCGTCAAAAGCCAGCTTCTCGCCGCCCTGGCCGAACCCGCATCGGCTGCCGCGCTGGCCGCCCGGCTGGGACTCGCCCGGCAGAAGGTCAACTATCACCTGCGATCGCTCGAACACCATGGCCTGGTCCACGTAGCCGAGGAGCGCCGGTGGGGCGGCCTGAAGGAGCGCCTCATGCTGGCCAGCGCCACGTCCTACATCGTGTCGCCGGCAGCGCTGGGACCGATCGGGGCGGATCCCGACCGTGGATCGGACCGGCTGTCGGCGAGCTATCTCATCGCGCTCGCGGCGCGTGTGGTTCGGGAAGTGAGCGGCCTGATGCGGCGCGCGATGGAAGCGGAGAAGCAACTGGCCACGCTATCGCTCGACACCGAGATCCGCTTCCGGTCGGCAGCCGATCGCGCCGCGTTCACCAACGAGCTCACGCAATCGATTCTGTCTCTCGTCTCGCGCTACCACGACACGACAACGCCGGGCGGTCGAACGCACCGCCTCGTGATGATGGCGCATCCAGTTCCGGATCCTGCGCCTCCGAAGGAGTAACTATGCCCGTGAAAAAGGATGCCTCAGGACGCCGGTACGTCCAGGCAGAAGCCGAAGTCCCTGGAACGCCCGAGCAGGTCTGGAAGGCGATCGCGACAGGCCCCGGGATCTCGTCGTGGTTCGTGCCGACCGAGGTTCAGACGAACGAGAGCGGCACACCGGTCAAGATGGTTTCCCACTTCGGTCCCGGCGACAGCATGGACAGCGTCGCGAACGTCACCGCATGGGAGCCGCCACGTCGGTTCGCAGCGGACAGCCCGGGTGAGGGACCGAACGCTCCGCCGGTCGCGACCGAATGGACAGTCGAAGCACAATCGGGCGGCACCTGCCGCGTGCGCGTCGTTCACAGCTGGTTCGCCGGGACCGATGATTGGGACGGACAGTACGAAGGCATGGAGTACGGATGGGTCGCGTTCTTCCGCATCCTCCGGCTCTATCTCGCCGCGTTCAGGGATCAGCCGTGCACTGCAATCCAACTGATGGCGTTCACGCCGCAATCGGTCAGTCAGGCGTGGGCAACGCTGACAGAGCCACTCGGGCTCCCGGCCGCTACGAAGGGACAGAAGGTGGAATCGCCCAATGGCGCACCCCGTTTCTCGGGCGTCGTCGAATGTGTCGGGGCTCCTGAGTACCCTGAGCTGATGCTCCACCTCGATCGACCGACACCCGGCATCGCGCATCTCTTCGCGATGCCGATGGGACCCAGCGTGTGCGTCCCGGTCCGCTTCTATCTGTTTGGTGATCAGGCCGCTGCCGCTGCCGCGCGCGAAGAGCCCGTCTGGCAGGCGTGGATCAATGAACGGTTTTCGTGACCGTGTGACCCATGCGCCAGACGTGCATCACCGCGTAGCTGCGCCACGGCCTCCACGTTTGTGACAGTTCTTCGGCCTGCGTCGCCGTGATGCCACCGAGGTTGTTGCGCACGGCGATGTCTTCCTTCGGAAAGGCGTCCGGCCACCGGAGGGCACGCATGGCGATGTACTGCGCCGTCCATTGCCCGATGCCAGGCAACTCGGTGAGACGCTTGATGGCATCATCGGGATTGTGGTGAATGCCGCCATCAAGACTCAGTTTGCCCGACGACTGTGCCTCGGCCAACGCCATGATGCTGCGCGCCCGGGCCGCGACGATCCCGAGACTGGCGACATCGCTGGTGCTGGCGCCGGCCACTCGTGCAGCCTCGGGCGTCAGTCGATCGAGCTGCGCGATCGGCGTGACGATCGGTTCGCCAAACGCCTCGATCACGCGGCCGGCGATCGTGGTGGCCGCCTTCACGGTGATCTGCTGCCCGAGAATCGCGCGCAGGCCCATCTCGAACCCGCTGAAGGCGCCCGGCACGCGCAGGCCGGGGTTCCGCTTCACGGCGACGTTGAGACGCGCGTCGCGCGCCAGGTGTCTCGAAATCAGGTCGGGCCGCGCGTCGAGATCGAAGAGAGAACGCACGCGGCTCAACAGGATCGGCAGCGACGGCGTCAGGCTATGCGTCAGCTCGAGCATCAGCGCGTGCTGCTTCGGCGCGTCGGTCACGCGGATCCACCCTTGGACATTTCCGAGGCGGACAGTCCTCGTGTACGACTCGCTGGTCACGAACTCAATGCCTTTCAGTGCGCGGGCGGCCAGGAACCCAAGGACACCAGGCCAGTCGTACGGTGGACGATACGAGAGCCTCAGCGTCAGCGTCGACGTGTCGGCCATGACCGCGTCCTCATCGATCGCGTTCCTGCGCAAGCGTGTCGGCGGCATCCGATAACGGTTGTTGAAGGCATCGTTGAATCGGCGCAGGCTCGAGAAGCCGCTGGCAAAAGCGACCTCGGTCACCGGCAGCGCGGTTTCGGTCAGTAGTTGTTTGGCGAGCAGCAAGCGGCGCGTCAGCAGCAGCTGAATCGGCGGCACACCGAGCTCTTTCTGCACGATCCGCCGGATCTGGCGGGAGCTCAGCTCGAACTGCCGTGCGATCTCTTCCAGTCCTGCGCTCGCATCGAGCTTGCCTTCTTCGAGTCGAGTGACGATCGCATGCGCAATGCGCTGCGAATCATCGATCGGGGCATTGCCTGGCGCCAACTCCGGGCGGCATCTCAGGCACGGCCGGAAACCCGCCTGCTCCGCCTCCTGGGGCGTGTTGAAGAAACGGCAGTTGGCTTCCTTCGGCGTCCTCACGGTGCAGATCGGCCGGCAGTAGATGCCGGTCGATGTGACGCCAACGAAGAAGACGCCATCGAAGCGCCGGTCGCGCGCGGCGAGCGCCCTGTACAATCTGCGTCGGTCTTGATCCATGTGCCCACTCTACGCGTGGGATTCGTCGACTACTAGCCATTTTCGGACATCACGTTTATTTGATCCAAGCGTCCGAAAATGGCCAGCAAGGGCCGATCCTGGTGGCTATGCTCATCTCGTCGCCAGGAGAGCGGCTGCCGCATTCCAGCGATACGACGAAACAGTGATGAGGCAAATGCCGATGGAGCATCCAATGGCCACGGTCAATCAGGCAACGCAGGCACGATACGTCTATAAGTGGGTGAACTCTCCCGTCGGGAGATTGAAGCTGATCGCGACCGACCGCGCGCTCGCCGGAGTGCTGTGGGAAACCGAGCGTGCGGGTCGCGTGCGCGTCAACACAGAACAGGAGCACAAGACGCACCCGGTGCTGGTCGAGACCGAGCACCAGCTCGAGGAATACCTGCGCGGGCAGCGGCAGACGTTCACGGTGGCGCTGGACCTCGTGGGCACAGAGTTTCAGCGCAGCGTGTGGAATGCTCTGCTGACCATTCCATTCGGAGAGACGCGGACCTACGAACAGATCGCAAGGCAGATCGGCAGGCCGACAGCCATGCGTGCCGTGGGTGCGGCAAACGGACGGAATCCGATCTCAATCGTCGTGCCGTGCCATCGCGTCATCGGCTCGACGGGCGATCTCACGGGTTTCGCCGGTGGTCTCGACGCCAAGGCCTTCCTGCTGACACTGGAAGCCAAGGCGTACGTGCGCACGCTGGAGGGAGGCTCTGTGCGACCGGCCTTTACTTCGCGGCCGGTGAGGACAGCGACAGGGTCGGCACCTGTCCCTGCGATTCGACTACGCGACGCGCAATGTAGTTGACGATATCCGCGTCGGTGCGCGCCGCTGCGAGATATGCCGTCCGCAGCACCTGCTCCCGGCGCGCCTTGAGCGCGTCGGTGATGCGTTGCCGTACGTCAGGCATCGACAAGTCGCGCTGCCCGGCCGGCTGCTTGGCCACCACGAACACGATCGTGTGATTACCGTTCTGGCTCACCACGCGAGCCGCACCGGGGGCGACCTGCAGCACGGCGTCACGCAGCGGCGCCGGCGCCTGCTTCACGGCCGACAACGGCACGAGCCCCAGATCTCCTCCTCGCGGCGCCGACTCCGGATCCTCGGAGTAGTCGCGGGCGAGGTCGCCGAACGGTGTGCCGCTCTTGAGCCGCTCCATCAGCATCTGGACCTTCGCTGCGGCGGCCTGCGGCGTGCTGGCGTCATCGCCAGTACGATTCGTCACCTGCGGATCGCGCGCCGGCGTGATCACGATCTGCGCCAGGTGGAAGGCATCTTCAGGCAGGTTGAACTGATTGCGATTGGCGTTGAAGAAGTCGCTGACCTGCTGATCGGTGACGGTGACCTTCGCGCTGATCTCCCGCTCGAGCAACTTCCGCGTAATCAGTTCGCGCCGGAGGCCGTCCCGCATGTCGGCGGCAGTCAGGCTGCGTCGCGTCAGCTCCTGTTGAAACGCCGCGTCCGCGATGTTCTTCTTCGCGTCGGCAAAGGCGGTATCAACCTCACTCTCGGAGACCTCGATCTTTTGCGCGCCCGCCCTGGACAGCAGGATCTCCTCGACGATGAGATCGTCGAGCAGCCCCAGCTTGGCCGCAAGAGCCTCTTCCTCGGACAGCGTGGGCGCGTCGCTTACCATTCGCCGGAAGGTCTTTTCCACCTGATCGCGCTGGATCTGCTTGCCGTCAACGACCGCCCACGTATCGGGCGAAACCGGCGCCGGGGCGGGCGCAGACGCCGATTGGCAGGCCGCGGACAGAGCGACCGCGGCAAGAGCGGCCAGGGCAGCAACGAGCGGCCGATGAGCGAATCTGATACAAGGCATGGTCTGGCAGAGTACTCGCGACTCAGGCGATCGACAATACCCCCTGGCCGAGGTCCTCTCAGTCTTCCATGAACGTCCGCGCTGCTCTGGAATCGGAGATCGATGACCTGGCACGGCTCTGGTTCGATGGCTGGCGCGACGCCCATGCCGAGATCCTGCCGCCGGAACTCACACGACTGCGTACGCTCGAGAGCTTTCGCGACCGGCTGCTCGTCGCACTTCCTGCTATTCGCGTCGCGGGAGCGCCCCACTCACCGCTCGGGTTCTGCATCGTCAAGGACGATGAGTTGTATCAGCTGTTCGTGGCCCGAGCGGCGCGCGGCTCCGGCGTCGCGGCCGCGCTCATCGCTGATGCGGAGGAACGTCTCGCGGCCAGCGGTGTCAGGACCGCGTGGCTCGCGTGCGCCATTGGAAACGAACGCGCCGCGCGGTTCTATGAGAAGCGCGGGTGGCGGCGCACGGGCACGATGATCAACCACGCCGAAACGCAGGAAGGACCGTTCCTCCTGGAGACCTGGCGGTACGAGAAATCACTGCTTCCCGATTAGCTCGTTGGCCCGCTGCAGTCCGCTTCTGATCTCCCGGCTCTCCGGGCTCAGCTCCAATGCCCGCTCGAATTTCTGCTTCGCCTCCTCGAGCCTCCCCGCCGTCAACAGCACCTGCCCGGCCATGTAGTACGCCGTTGGATCGGCGACGCGAAGGCTGGCGGCAGCGTTCAGTTCGTCGAGCGCAGCGGGGTGTTGACCAACCTCCGTCAGCGCCTGCGCGTAGTTGAGGCGCAAATCAGCGTTGTCAGGCCAACCGTCGACGGCAATGCGGAAATGTGGGATCGCATCCTGCGATCGATTCCTCAGCCGCATCAGCGTCGCCACCCCGAAATGCGCCGCCGGCGAGCGCGGTGACTCGTTCAATGCCCGGTCATAGAAGGTCTCCGCGTCATTCCACTTTCCAGGCTCCTTCAGTAGGGCGTTCGCGACGTTGACGTAGTGGGCCACGCGATCGGCGCGTGAGTTCTCCAGCGGAAGGTATGCGAGCAGGGCCGCGGCGCCGACGCCGGCGAGCGCCCACCGACGCATCGGCTGCACCGCTTTCTCGCGCCAGACGGCGAATCCGCCTGCGGCCAGGAGGATCAGGCCAGGCACGAGAGGAAACCTGTAGCGGGCGAAGACGTAGAACACGATCATGCTCAGGGCGTAGGTGAGGACGATCGCGTACAGGAACCACATGCGGCGCCAGGCGTTCGCCGTCATACAGACCCCGAACGCCGCGAGGCACAAGACGATTGCGAAGCTGAATGGCGCGAGCACCCGCAGCAGAGACGACCACTCCGCGTACACCTCCTGCGATTCGGTGTCGGCGATCTCCACGGCGTTGAACGTCAGCGCGGTCTTGCGCGCCAGCTGTCCCACCCATGCCGCGGGCTGCGCCCTGATGAACTCGAGCGCACGCGCAGTCCAGTACGAGGACACTTCCCCCGGAGTCAGGGTCCGGCCCGACGCCTGCTCCGCCAATCGCGTGGCATCGACGCGTTCGTCGGCCACGCTCGCGTGCCCCGGGACAAGTGGATCGTAGAGACCGGTCGCACCTGCGTGATTTCCGATGTAGAAGTTCGGACCAAACTGTGACGTGGTGAGATGAAACTCACCGCTGGCCGCGTAGTTGCGCGCGCCCACCGGGAACAGGACCAGCGCGCAACCACCAACGAACGCAGCGGCTGTCAGCCATCGTGCGCGCCCGCTCACGTCGTCGCCAGCCGTGGCAGGACGATCACGCAGGACCAGCCACGCCAGCGCCGGCAACCCGAGAAGGAGCGCGTTCTCTCGCGTGAGCGACAGCAGACCCAGCACGCTACCGGCGATGAACTCCGAGAGTCGCGCGGGTCGCGCCGACAGGAGATACAACAGCGCCACCGTGAAGAAGCTGACCAGAGTAGTTTTCTCGAGGAGACCGTCGAGAAAAATGGCTGCCGGATAGATGGCAAGGAGGATGCCCGCGAGCGCTCCGCGCGGACCATGGAGCGCGATCCCTGCCGCCGCCAGGAGTGTGCAGGAGGCGGTACCGATCAGCGCCTGGACCAGGCGAACCATCGCGGCGCCGTCGCCCACCACGCTGTAGACAACTGCCAGAAAGTAGGGATAGAGAGGCGCCTGGTAGAACGCGCCTTCGCCAAACCAGTCACCGCCGGCGATGCGCAGTGCCCACTGGTGGTAGGCGTCGGCATCGCCGATGCGCAGCGAGAAGAACGGCGCCTGCGATATTTGCCAGACGTAGACCAGGCGAACCACGAGCGCGAGGAGCGCAACGCCGAGCAGCAGGTTCCAGCGCGTAGCCTCGATCGCGAAGGGCGGCTCTACCTGTGGACGTGCCTTGCGATTCACCTGTCGCACGCGTCGATAGCCTAGCAGGTCCGCGCGCTCGTCACCCCTTGAATGCTTTGACTTCAGCCGGCGTCAACAGTCTCCATTTGCCGATGGGCAGCGTGCCGATGCCAATCGGCCCGACTTTCACGCGAACCAGTTTCAGTACCTTGGCACCGAGCGCTTCGACCATTCGACGCACCTGGCGGTTGCGTCCTTCGGTCAGGGTGATCTCGAAGTGGGTGTACTTCTCGGAATTGCGGAGCCGCCTGACGGTCGCGGGCCGCGTCGGTCCGTCGGCGAGCTCGATGCCGTCCCTCAGCTGCTGAAGGTGCGCATCGGTGAGAAGCGTCGATGCCTTGACGAGATACGTCTTCGGCACATGCGAGTCCGGGTTCGTCACGCGCTCGGCGAACCGGTTGTCGTTGGTCATGAGCAGGAGGCCGGACGTATTGAGATCGAGCCGGCCCACGGGCGACAGGAAGGTGCCGACGTCGGCAACCAGCTCGTAGACGGTCGGTCGCCCGTCGGGATCCTTGTAGGTCGTGAGATAGCCGGTCGGCTTGTAGAGCAGGAGATACACGCGATCCCGCGCCACCAGCGGCCGATCGTCGAAGCGAACGCGATCGCGCTCCATGTCGACCCATTGATCGGGATTTCTGGTGACCTTGCCGTTGACCGTGACTCGTCCGGCATGGACCCAGCTGCGCGCCTCGACCCGCGAGCCGAGGCCGGCCTTCGACAGCACGCGTTCGAGCGTTTTCAGCGGGCGCTTCCTTGTCTCCCCGTTCACTCCTCCCCCATGTCGATCTTGACGCGCATCGAGCCGGGCACACAAGATCGTGACCTCACATGCGCGGCGGCACGTTCCTGGCCCTTGGGTTCACCCTCTACCTCGTTGGCGTGCTTTCTTTGCCCGCCGACGCCCAGCGCGCGAGCGCATTTCGCGGATCGACTGACGACCCGGCAATCCGGTACGCGACCGCACCACTGAACAACACGGTGGTCGACGTCAACAAGAGGCTCGAGGAAGGCACGCTCCAGCTCACGTTCGAGGGCCGCAGCGGCTTCCTCAGGTCCGCGCTCGACGCCCTGCAGATTCCGGTCGATTCACAGCTGCTCGTGTTCTCGCGCGCGAGTCTGCAGGGCAAACTGATCAACGAGCAGAGCCCACGGGCGTTGTTTTTCAACGACCGCGTCGCGCTCGGCTGGGTGCGCGATGGCGAGGTCATCGAGGTCGCCGCCCACGACGCATCCGCGGGGATTGTCTTCTACACGCTCGATCAACGAGCCAACGCCCCGCGGCCGCTGCAGTTCAAGCGGGTGTTCGAGTGCCTTGGCTGCCATATGTCCGGCGACACGCTCGGCGTTCCGGGGTTGCTGATGTTCAGCACGAGCCGGCCCGACAGGTCGCAGGGCTTCAGCCTGCCGCGCTCCGTCGATCACAGCGACGCCATGGCGCGCCGCTTCGGCGGCTGGTTCGTGACGGGCAGCACCGGCTCGACTCCACACCTGGGTAATGACGTCGCCGCGCTCGAGGGCCGCACCGGCCGCGAACTGCAGTCGGTCGAGGGGTTGTTCGATGCCGACGGTTATCGCGCCACATCGAGCGACATCGCTGCGCACCTGGTCTTCACGCACCAGGTCGGCATGACGAATCTTCTGACCCGCGCCAGCTGGCAGGCGCGCGCCGCCGATCCGCTGCTTCATCCACCATTCACGGCCGCACCGGGAGAAGAGGAACGCATCGCCGTGATGATGCGCGGCGTCGCAAGCGAAGTCGTGGACTACCTGTTGTTCATCGACGAAGCGAGACCGACAGCGCCCGTGCGCGGCGGCTCCGGCTTCACCGAACGTTTCTCGAAAATCGGCCCGCGCGACCGCAGGGGACGCTCGCTGCATGAGCTCGACTTGAATACGCGGCTGATGAAGTACCCCTGCAGCTATCTGATCTACTCGCCCGCGTTCGATGCGCTCCCGCAGCGCGCCAAGAATCCGATCTATCAACGCCTGTGGGAAGTGTTGTCGGGCCAGGAACAGGACCCCCGCTACCGCACGGCCCTGACACGCGCCGACCGGCAGGCCATCGTCGAGATCCTGCGCGACACGAGAAAAGACCTGCCCCCGTACTTTCAAGGCGCCATCCGCTAGCCCTGTCCGGGTTCTCCGCGCATCCCCGTAGTTACAGGCGACGGGCGATTTTGCCCCGGCACATTGCAGGAGAACTTCACATGACACTCAAAGCCATCACGTTTGCCCTCGTGGCGACCTTTCTGTATGCGGGAACCGCATCAGCCGCACGCCCGACGACACTTGCCAACACGGTCTGGACGCTGCAAACCAACCTGGAGATCACCACGCTGACGATCACGACCCAGGGTGGGCCGGGAGCCCCCGGTTCAGCGGTCTGCCGTGTCATCAACGGCCACTTCGAGAACGTCAACGTCAAGATCCGCGGCTTCTTTTGCCCTCTGAGCGGGAAAGTCTTTTTCGTGCATCGCAACCTCGACAGCGGCGACGCGGTGCGGGTCTTCTCGGGAAGCGTCTCCGACAAGGTGACTGGCCAGCCCTTGTCGATGGCCGGAACAATGAGCGTGCTGATCTCGGCGTTCGGTGACCTCGGCGACTACAACTTCTCGGCAACAACGAACTAGACTAGTGCGTTGTTTTCGCGCGGCCCAGGGCCGTCACGATGTCAACCCGGTCGGGTGCCGAGTCGATTTGCAGGCGGCGAGAGATCGCCAGCGCGTCTTCGAGCGATGTCACCGCCTGCTTCTTTCCACCCAAATCGATCAACGTCAATCCGATCTCCGTCAGCGTCTTCATGCGACGGAGATCGGCGCTGCGCTCGGCGGGTGTCGACTCGAGCGCCCGTTGCTGAAACCGAAGTGCGGCAGCGGAATCGCCGGTCAGTCGGCTCACGACACCCATGACGAACAGTGCCTGAGTCTGCGAGGCATCGACAGGTGAGCCGGGATCCGGAAGGAGAGATTCGAGTGCGCTTCGCGCCTGGCGGAGCTGTCCGGCGTGCGCAAGGGCGAGCGCCCGATCGGCCTGGTACGAACGCGTGACCGAATGCCCCGGTGACAGAGTCTGTATCAGCGTCTCCACCGCGAGCGTCAGGTCGGGAATCGCCTCTGCCGCTCGTCTCGCCGCAAGCAGCGCTACACCCCGTTGATGAATGGCGGCCGCGTATCGAAACGATTGCGGCTCCGTGTGTCGCGCGATGATGCCGACAGCCGTGCGGCTGCTCTCGACCGCCGCCGCGATCCTCCCGGTCTGCATCTGGAACTCTGCAAGGGGGATCGAAAAGACTCCGACCATGCGACTGCCAGGCCCGAAGACATCAGCGGCGTCACTGACCGCACTCACCAGGTGTTCAACGCCCTGCATTGGATCGCCGGCTTCGCCCAGGGCGCGACCATAGAGCAGGCGCCCCTCGAGAATACGCGGATGTCTGGGTGCGTTGCCGAACACCGCCACCGCATGCCCATAGGCGCTCGTGGCCGCGTCCAGCGCCTCGTCAGGAGTGCGGCTCAGTCGATACACGTGCGCGCGCATCAACTGGGCGGCCACCGACTCGGGATGTGTCTTACCGAGCGCGCGCAGGGAAACGTCCACGGCTTCGTGTGCGGCCGCCTCCGCCACGTCGTAACGTCCCTCGTCGAGTTCGAGGTGCGCCTTGTTCTTCAACGCAACCGCCAGGTCTTCTTCGAGCCCTTTCGTCACGCGCAGCAGCGGCAGCAGTTGGTCGAGCTCGGCGCGCAGCTCTTTCGTCCTGCCGCTGTACCGATACACGGGGGTCATGCGCACACGGGCTCGCAACGTTTCGACATGACGGGGCCCGAGGCGCGACGTGCCGTCCCGGATCGCCTCCGCCAGCACATCGGCGGCGGCCGCCGTGTCCTGCAGGTTCAGCAGGCTCGTGCCGAGGATGTTCAGCAACTCCACGCGTAAGGCCGGACGGTCCCCGAGCCGGCTATCGACGCGCACTCGTGCTTCCTTCAGCCAATCCGCGACCGACGGTGCACGCGCGCCACTGTTGTAGGGGCTGGCATCCCGTAACAGGTCAACGAGCACGTCCTTGACCTCGAGGGCGCGCGCTTTCTCCGTCAACGTGATGTGCATCTGCCAGGCCGCCAACCCCGTCCCGGCAAGGACGGCGACGAGCATCGCCGCAACCGCGCCGACCGCGACCCTGTTCCGCGCGACAAACTTCGTAATCCGGTACCACTCGCTGTCGCCGCGTGCATGCACCGGCTGATTGTGGAGATACCGATCGATGTCATCGGCGAAGGCGTTGATGGTGTCGTATCGATCTTCGGGCCGCGGCTGCAGCGCCTTGCGCACGATTGCGGCAAGGTCGCGCGGCAAACGACGGCGAGCGAGCAGATCTGACGATGATGCACTCGCGCGCACGGAACCAGGACGCGGCCGCTTGCCTGTGAGCAGCTCGTGGAGAATGACGCCGCTCGAGTAGACATCGGTTGCAATGCCCAGCGGCTCGCCCGCAATCTGCTCCGGCGATGCGTACGCCGGCGTGAGCAGGCTTCTGGAGGCGTCGGAATTGGGCGCCGCCCTGCGACCTTGATGGAGCAGCTTGGCGATGCCGAAGTCGAGCAGTTTCACATCACCTTCATCGGTGACGAGAATATTGGTCGGCTTCAGATCGCGATGGACGATGAGCCGCCCGTGCGCGTGCGCGACCGCCCGGGCAACCAGCAGAAACAGTTGCAGCCGGGCACGCAGCGACAGCTGCCGCCTCTTGACGTATTCATCGATCGGACGTCCGGCGACGTACTCGATCGCGAGAAAAGGTTGGCCGCTGCCCGTGATGCCGGCGTCGTACAACCGGGCGATGTGGGGATGATTCAGCGCGGCCAGGATCTCGCGCTCTTCCCCGAGGCGATCGGCGAAACCGAGGCTCAGCCAGCGCCCTCTCGGCAGCTTGAGCGCAACCAGGCGGTTCACCATGACGTCGGTGCGATGCGCCAGCCAGACAGTGCCCATTCCGCCAACGGCAAGCCGGTGGAGCACGCGGTAGGGCGCGATGGTCTCGGGGGCGGGGGGCGGATCTTCCCCGCTCTCGCTGTTGCTTTTCTCCCGGTTGTCGACCTTGGGAATGGTCTTGAGAAAGTTGCTGACATCCGCCGCGCCCGGGGTCAGCAGAAGGCGGCGAAGGCGGGTCCGAATGGCATCGTGCTCCGATGGCAGGTCCTCGATCCAGCGTGCGCGATTCTCGTCAGGGAGCTCGAGAGCCTCGTCCAGCAGAGTGTTCAACGCCGCCCATTCAGCGCCGCCAGGGTCGATCTCAGGCATTGCTTTCGTGGTTATGCCAGCACCTCTCGCAGGAGCAGCCGGGCCTTGTGCCAGTCACGCCGGACGGTTCGTTCGGTGACACCGAGTGCCTGGGCAATCTCCGGCTCGCTGAGCCCGGCGAAGTAGCGCATTTCCACGACCTGGGCCATGCGCCGATCGACCGCAGCGATGCGATCGAGCGCCTGGTGGACGCTCAGGATCTCGTCTTCACCGTGGACCGCACCTGCCAACTCTTCGTCGAACGGGACGCGCGCCGCATCGCCGCCACGTCGCGCGGCCACGCGGCTCCTGGCGAAATCGACGATCACGGACCGCATCACCTGGGCGGCCCATCGCATGAAGTGGACGCGATCCTCGATCCGCAGCTGGCTGGACTTGACGAAACGGACGTACGACTCGTGCACCAGCGCGCACGTATCGAGCAGCGTATGGCGACGGCCGACGCGCAGCCGTGAACGCGCGAGCCGCCGCAGGTCGGCATAGGTCGACGTATAGAGCGCGTCAGCGGCACTGCGATCGCCATCCTGAGCACGATGAATCAACTGCGTCAGCGTGGACGCAGTCGAGGCGGAGTAGTCCGGACTTTGCATCACGCGTGAGTAGTGTCCGGTGGATATGATTCGTTGCAGATCGGCTGCAGCTCAGCCGGACGCGTACCTTGTCTCGTGAGGCTTCATGACCGCGACACAGCGCTACCTGCATATCGCCAATGGGTCGGCGACGACCGATCTCATCGCGGCCGCCGGAATCCCTGGAACGTTGTCCATCTGGGCCGATCCGCTCTACGAAGGACCCGTTCCAGCTGGTCTGACGGATGCGGAGTTGGTGGATGTGCGAGGGCGGTACCTCGGCGGAGATGATCCGGACAGCGATACCGTGAACGACCTGAGACGCTGGCGAGCGGTGATCGCGGATCACGACTCATACGAGGAGTTGATCCTGTGGTTCGAACACGATCTGTTCGACCAACTGAACCTCATTCAGGTGCTGACCTGGATTGTCGAACACCTCTCGGTGCCGAAGCGGGTGAGTCTCGTCCTGGTCGGATCCTTCCCTGGTCGTCCTGAGTTCCACGGACTCGGGGAGCTCACGCCGGGCGAGCTGGCATCACTGCTCGACACACGACAACCTATCAGTGAGGCGCAATACACCCTCGCGCAGACATCGTGGTCGGCGTTCCGCGCGTCGACGCCGCACGCGCTCGACGATCTTCGCCACAACGACACATCGGCATTGCCCTACCTCTCCGCCGCGATTCTGCGATTCCTCCAGGAATATCCCTGGACGCGAGATGGACTCTCTCGCACGGAGCGCCGGCTGCTGGAGTTGGCGCAAGGCCGTGACGTGAAGCTGTCGGTGGCGTTCCCGCGCATGCACGACGGCGAGAAGGCGTACTACGTCACCGACCTGTCGGTCGCCGGGCTCGCCGCAACCTTGTCCAGTACCTCGCCGCCGCTCCTGCACCTGAAGCGCCCGGCCACGAGCGAAAACGCACTGCACGGTACCGTCACGGCCACCGAGGTCGGCAGTGCGGTGCTGGCCGGTACGCGAGATCGGGTCCTCACGTGCGGTGTCGATCGTTGGCTCGGCGGCGTGCACCTGCAGAGCGACGGCAACCTGTGGAGGTGGGATGACTCGCGCCAGCTGATTACCAGAGCCTGAGGCACTCGACTGCTGAGCCCCCGCTCGACCTCGGTCCTCACCAGCTCATCTCTCTCCCGGCACGCTTACTGCTGTTATCGCTATGGGCACGTCGACCGCCTGAGATCGCTGAAGATCGACCGGAAGCGTAAGCCCAACAAGGGAGGGGTTCTCATGGCCTCAGACATCGTTGCGTATGGCATCTACCCGGATCGAGTCTCGTTCGAGCGCGCGCTCGAGTCACTCCGGGCCGCCGGATTCCGCAACAGCGACATCTCAGTGATTCTTCCTGATCGAGATCGAACGACGAGGGATCTCGCGCCTGAGATCAACACGAAGGCGCCGGAAGGTTTTACGACGGGCGCCAGCACTGGTGCAGCCATCGGTGGCGTGCTCGGCTGGCTTGTCGGAATCGGAGCAATTGTAATTCCTGGTATCGGACCGATCGTCGCTGCAGGTCCAGTCGTCGCGGCGCTGGCGGGCGCGGGAGCGGCGGGCGCCACCGGTGGACTCGTCGGCGGTCTGATCGGTGCGGGCATCCCGGAGATCGAAGCCAAGCGATACGCCGGCAGGATCCGGGAAGGTGCCTATCTCGTCTCGGTCCACTGCGACGACAGCAAGTGGGCGAAGCGGGCCGAAGAAATCCTCGAAGCCAGTGGGGGCCGCGACGTCGTCAAGACCTCGGAAGCGACTCCGGACTATCGTCCGTAGCCCGGATCGTGCACAATCGACGCGGCGTCCCGCCTGCGGGGCGCCGCGCTCAACTGGCAGGCAATTTACAGTGCAAGCGAGCGTCGCTCACGATTCACTCGACAGGCTCCTTCGCTTCGCGATCGAGAACAGGCGGCTGATCGAACTCGGCTATCACAACAGCGTTCGCGTCGCCGAGCCACACGACTACGGAGTCTACAAAGGCACGGAAAGGCTCCTTGCCTTTCAATTGCGCGATTCTGTTCATGCGCCACCGCAGGCAGTCGGCTGGCGGCTCTTCAATACATCTGAGATTCAGGAGTGCTTCGTCCTCGAGAAGGGTTTCACGGGCAGTCGAGGACGCTTGCATCAGAGCCATCTCGTGTGGGACGTCGTGTTCGTACGAGTTGTTTGAGCCTGCCGGACCGAGCGGTCCATCAATTTCGCAGAACGACCACATCGAGCTGACTGAGCCGGTCGGGGTCGGCGGTGAGTTCGATCGCGACGATCTTCGCGCGCGCGATCGTGAAGCGCAGGACGACACGTGGCTGTCCGCCATGAGCCCACACGGCTCCGGCCACTCCATC
>JAICEG010000057.1 GCA_025924295.1 Vicinamibacteria bacterium | reverse complement strand
CGGCGGCGTACGCATGGTCGACCGTACGAACAGTTGATGCGAGAGAACTACACCCACGCGGCGATCTTGGAATTCGAGGATCTCACCGCGCTGCGCGCGTATCTCGAACACCCGGCCCACGTCGAACTCGGAGCTCGCTTCTTCGAGTGCTTTGAACAGGCACTGATGTACGACTTCGACGTGCAAGATGGGCACGCCGGTCTTGCGGCGCTGATCGAAGAAGAAGGCTTGTGAGTCACTGACAGGGCGATGTTGTCGCCCTGTCAGAGCATGCGCGACCTGTCAGCAGGCCGGGGGATAAGCGGAAGCAGGTCGGTCCTGCCGGCGAACTGTCGCTCGCGCCGTGCGGTACGGACCAACTGGCAAATTGCAGTTCTGCTGATACAAGAACGCGTGAAAGCGCTTGTAGTCGGTCGGCGGTAAGCCGAAGACACCGAGCAGCGCACGATAGCTTCCGCGCGTGTGCTCCAGACCGCGATGGATGAGCGCCGCTAGATCGTCACGCGTCAATTCATGTGCCTTGAATGGCTGGTGAACGACCGTCCAGAAGTTCTCGCCAGCGATCAACCGATCCCAGAGACGATCGGCCGCTCCAGAGCCACGCTCGAGACGCCGCGCTGTCGGGACAGATTCCTGAGTGAAGACCACATTCGAACTCGGGGTCGACGAAACGGTCTCGCGGCTTCCGCGAATCTCCGTCGGCAGATCATTCGACGAAATGGGTCGGTCCCATTCCCTTACGACGAGACGCTCTGCGAGGTTTTTCAACTCGCGAACATTGCCTGGCCACGCGTAAGCAACAAGCACCTGCTCGGCATCTGATGTCAGCTCCGGGCAATGAAGACGATGCGTCTCACTGGCCTTGTGCAGGTAGTGGCGCAGCAACAGCATCACGTCTTCCGCTCGCTCCCTCAGCGCTGGAACGTGAATCTGGATGATGTTCAGGCGGAAGTACAAGTCTTCCCGAAACACACCGGCGTCGATGCGCTCACGCAGATTGCGATTGGTTGCCGTGATGAGCCGCACATCCGATCGCCCAGTTACGCCATCAACACCAATGGTCTGAATCTCTCCGGTCTCTGCAAACCTCAAGAGCACCGCCTGCATCCGCAAGCTCATCTCACCGAGCTCGTCAAGAAACAGCGTGCCGCGATCAGCCTGTCGCACCAGTCCAGGCTTGTCGCGGTAGGCGCCTGTGAAGCTGCCGCGCGTATGACCAAAGAGCTCCGACTCGAGTAGCGTCTCAGGAATGCCGCTGCAGTTGACCGCCACGAACGCCCGTGATGCTCGAGAGCTGTACTCGTGGATCAGTCGCGCGACTACTTCCTTCCCAGATCCCGTCTCGCCGAGCACCAGAACCTTGGCATCAGTCCGCGCGGCGGCTTCGATCTCCCGTCGCAGGGAGAGGATCGCCGGGCTCTCCCCCAGGAGTAGCGGCAGACTGCGTGGCGTTCGGGGCGAGGATAATGTCGACATCAATTTGACTCCAATATCTCAGATAAGCAGGAGGGAATAAGTCTGCCTTTTAGGAGCGACTAAGGTCAACGATAAAGTCCGATAAAGTCGCATCAAAGATCACACATCTGCGCTAAATCTGCGTATCACACGACAATTACCACCTTCAACGAAACTTGGGCGTCTGAGAGAACAGACTCATCTACACAGACTTGCACGTGATTTCTCAGGTGACGCTGGCCCAGAGTTCGAACTTTTTCAGGAACTGGGAATTGCAGGGCTAGTTCAGCGGATCAGCTTGGGTCTTTCACCCAGAAATTACGAATCTGGCAGGAAGGGAGATCTCGGGAGGTCAATTAGGGAGGACGGTACCGTCTCCCGCCGCAGTGCTTACCCGGTTCTTTCCTTGTTTCTTGGCGTGATACAGCGCGCGATCGGCGCGCTCGATGAGCTCGCGGGCGGTCATCCCCGGTGGGGAAACGGCCACGCCGATGCTCGCGGTCACTCTCAGGTCAGCGAGATCAGATTCGCTTCGTTGATAGGCTTCGACACGCTGACGAATACGCTCGGCAATCGTTCCCGCGCTCTCGACGGTACCGCCCGGCATCATCACCGCAAACTCTTCACCGCCGAATCGTGTACATACGTCGAAGATGCGCACCGATCGTCTGAGGATCTCGGAGATGTCGCGAATGACCAGATCACCTGCCACGTGTCCAAATCGATCGTTGATGCTCTTGAAGCCATCCAGATCGACCATCAACAAGGCGACTGATGTGAGTTGCCGTATCCCTCTCTGAAGTTCTTCATCCAGGCGTGCCTGGAAATATCTCCGGTTGAACAGGCCACTGACCGGGTCGATCACGGCGGCCTGAGCGTAGGCCTGTGCCTCACGCCATACGCGCTCCCGTCCCAGCGCGAGCGCGGCCGGCGCCAGGAGCACAGCGAGGGCAGCCAGATCGTCTGCGGTATATGGTCCTGGGTTCAGGCGATCAGTCAGCGACACCACTCCCAAAGACTCCGCACCCGCAACGATGGGCACGGCTGCAAACGAGCCGGTCCGGTATCGAGACCGCCGTCGATCCAATCCTGGAGTAGCCGCGACGTCGGGTACGAGCAGCGGAATTCTTGAAACATGAACGGCTCCGATTACACCGCTACCTGCAGGAATTCGCAGATGCTCGACCAGCGCGCGGGGGTATCCGTGAGTCGCGACAATCGAGAGCTCACCGTCAGACGCGGCAACGGCGAGAGACGCCATTCCGCTCGGGACGGCCTGGACGACGTGGTGAAGGACGACCTCGCCAACCGCGGCGAGCCCGGACGTATCGGCCAGCGCGCGAGTCAGATGCTGCGTGATCGCGTGAAGTGCCGGCGTTGACGAACCTTCCTCACGCGCTTCAAGTGAGAAACTGCGTGCCAGATCGCGAAAGACGAGGGCACACGGCGTCCAGTCGCCATCGATGATGAGAACGACCGGGGCACTCGGCGAACTCGCGAGGCTGATCAGTGTCCAGTCCCGATCCGACGTGCGGCACAATTCGACACGGTGGCCCGGCGTGGCGCTCATACGGTCAAAAGGATGTGGACCACCGTTCCTATGCACAGCGATCGGAGGCTCGGACGAGGATTCGGCCGCCACAACCCAGGCTCCGTCCCGCTTGCCTGCCACTCCGACCTTGGCCCCAACGATCTCGCCAATCAGCGTGACAAGCTCCTGCAGAAATTCGCGCGGCTGATCCGTCGCATCGATTCTGTGTCGCACCTCGAGTAACGCGACGCGCTGCTCGGGTGACAGACGGCGGCTGCATGGACCCGGATCGTCTGGTGAGCTCATCGGATGAAATCCACCGCCGGGAAGATAATCGTTTCCTCTCTCGGAATCGCTGCTCACGAGGCTCCCTGGCTACTGTCAATAATCAGTTTGGAAGCGGTCGGACAGGATGAGCCCCAATGGACGTCTGGATGAGGTGGCAACAACTGTGCCTTTCAGGCCGCGGACCTTGGCGTTTCTCAGTTTTTCAGAAAGCAAGGACCCGTGGCCCCCGATGAACGTATCCGATGTCTGGCCACGGGAAACGGCACTCGAGACCCAGGTTCCGGCACCAGGGCCTCACTGGCGGCAAGCGAGTTGAGCAGGAAAGGATCGGGCGCTAGCGGTATTCCTTGAACGGAATCTGGCAATCATGCTTTCGAAGGAAATTGAGAAACCGCTTGTAGTCGCGCGCTTCCATGTTGAAGAGCCGCGCCACGATCTTATAGTTTCCACGCGCCTCTTCAAGGCCTCGACGAACCACTTCTCGAACGTTGGCGCGCGTGATCTCGCGGTCCATGAAAAGCGGGTACACCGCAGTCCAGAATGACTCGTGCTGCTCGATCATCCGCTTGTAAAGGTCGTCGGCGACGGTGCGCCGACGTTCACGTTTAGGTCGAAGGAGCACGGCATCGTACGCCCTGATCTCGGACGACAGATGCTCGACTCCGATGGTTGACCCGCTCACGGTCACGACCAGCCGCTCAATCACGTTCTCGAGCTCACGTACGTTTCCGGGCCACGAGTACTCCGTCAGCGCTTTCATCGCTTCCGGTGTGATGCCGGTAATGGACGAGCGCCCTGCCGTGGTGAACTGTGCAAGAAACTGGTTCGCCAATACCGGGATGTCTTCTCGACGATCTCGCAGTGGCGGCACGACGATGTGGATCACGTTGAGGCGATAGAACAGGTCCTCGCGGAATGTTCCCTGCTTGATCATGTCGCGGAGGTCACGATTGGTCGCGGCGATGACGCGGACGTTCACAATTCGTCCGCTGCCATCGGCGCCGACCTTCTGAAGCTCGCCCGTCTCGAGGAACCGCAAGAGCAGTCCCTGCATACGAAGCGTCATCTCGCCCACTTCGTCCAGGAAGATCGTTCCCATGTGGGCCGTCTCGAGCTTCCCGGGTTTATCCCGGTAGGCGCCTGTGAAGCTGCCCTTCACGTGGCCGAACAGCTCGGACTCCAGCAACGTCTCTGGCAAGCCGGCACAGTTCACCGGTGCGAAAACGTGGCTCGCGCGCGGGCCGCGGGAGTGGATCGCGCGCGCGACGATTTCCTTCCCAACACCGCTCTCGCCGGTGATGAGAACCTTCGCATCCGACCGCGCGACGCGGTCGATCTCCTGCTCGAGAGCCGTGACTTCGGCGCTGCGGCCGGTCAGCTGAACGTGTGACCGTGGCCTGATTGCGCCGATCGGGCTAATCCGAGAACTACTTTCAGCGACACCATCAATCATTGTTCATAAACCGTTCAATGAGCTGCCGGTGCTCTAACGACATCCCAACAAATGTGGCTCCGATGCGGTAACCAGACCCTGGGTCAGATCCCGAAGTAACCCGGCGAACCTGGATGTCGGCCAGAAACGGTGCCCCTGCGAGTGTGAAGCGCAAGCTGCCGCGTGCGCCAGCATTGAGAATGCGAGGCGACTGCAACAGGACGCCTGCTGTGCTGATATCCAGCACTCGCACACTCATGTTCGCTGGTAGATTCGCGAACTCCTCGCCCACCTGGTGGCGCGGGACCCGTCGCCGTTCCTCCATCCGTCTCCCCTGAACGTGCCGTACCTCAAACGACTTCCCTAGGCTCGAATGCGATCCTGCGAGGCTTCAGTCTGGAAGTGCAAGCGAGTCGCCAGACCGCGGCAGACGTTTGTCTACCAAAACAAGGCCTTATATTTCAACGACTTATGGCCTCGATTGAGGAGACTTCCACCCAACGAGGGGGCCTCAGAAAGTCTGGGTGAATCTGGGCTAAGACACTCGGCAGGGAAGACTTTCCCTCTGTCTCCACATCACGGCCACTGTCTCGCTAGACCTGCGGCCAGTCCGTTGCTCGCGCGAGGGCAGGCGGCACTGAAAGGAACTCGACACCGACCAGATATCGAATTGGCTCGTCCGGACCTGACACCCGTCGAATATGGCGAACTCGAGCATCGACGGTGACCTCGCGGCCTTCCAGTTTCAGATGAAGCGGCTGAACTGACTCCGGTGGCATCGGGACTGGGGATGTGATCAACGCTCCATCACGACTGATGTTGACCACGCGCGCCGGCTCGGTCAGTTCCAGTGTCGCCCACAGCGCACCAACGACTTCCAATCGCACGCGAGAACGCCGATCCCCGAGCGCCATCAGCGGTTCACTCCGTGAGGAGAATCAGATAGTCGCCGCCGCCGCGTTCCTCCAACGGCATCTGCGCGAGCCTCGTGAACGATACCATCGACCGTGCCCTGACCTGGAGTCCTGCTCGCGACGCCGACGAGGATGGATTGGTGGCCTGGTTCCCCGGCTACGGCTCGGAGCCGCTCGGCGATTCCCTTGGCCTGTTCAGATCCTGTCTCGTGCATCAGCAGACCGATTTCTCCTTCACCGAGCATCCCAGCCAGATCGGAAGCGCGCAGCTGCCCTCGGATTCCGGCGACCCACTGTTGGGTCGATCCCGGCAACGACACAGCCTCGTGAATCAGGAGAACGACCACGGTGACAGGGGATCCTCGGTCGAGCGCCTCGCGTGCAGAACGTTGCAGCATCTCTGCGAATCCGCGGGGTGCGGCCCGCCGTTCACGCTGCAGATGCGTGCCGTCGAATACTGCCGACGCCCACGCGTCGAACATCTCGGCGGCCGCAGTAGCTGCAGCGTGATCACGAGGAGTGAATTGGAGGCTCTCATTCCGCCCGAGCGAAACGGTCGTAGTGTAATGCCGTTGCGATCGTTTGACGAGCGCGAGTCGGAACGCCCGCGTGTCAGTATCACCCTCGAGTACTTCTGCGGGGCACGTGACGCGCAGGCGCTGGATTCCACTCTTCGACTCGATCTGCAGCGTCGCGACCGCTGAACCAAGCGTGGTACGCAATTCTTCCAGCGCTCGTATCGCCTGCGTCTCGGGACTCACATCCGTGCCGACAAGCCGACCGCCGAGCGCGCGCGTGATCCTCGTCGTGAACGAGGTTGTCGCGCGCGAGAGTGCCAGTTCGAGGAGGGCGACGTAGGCACCAATCCGCTGACGATCGTAGTCACCGATCTCGCCCGTGAAGACAAGAAGCCACGACCGTCGATCCGTACCCCTGAATCGGCGCACATACACGTCGGCGTTCATTGGTAGGCCGAATCGATCGAGGTGGCCCTGAGGCAGTCGGGTCAAATCCGTCGAATCCGGCAGCCCAATCGCGGGAATCGTTGCGGGACGCTCGCCCTTCCTAGTGCCGGGCAGCGTCACGTCACGAGTGAATGTGTCAGTCGCGGTTTCAACGTACCCGCTGACTTCGATGTCGTGCCACACCGCAATCGCTTCGCCGAACAAACGAATCAACTCGCGATCCGACTCGTGCTCCGAGGCCTGACCGAGTAATTGCGCAAGCGGCGCGACACGATTCAGGCCACTGGATGGAAACGCCGGCGGACTTAGCAGGTGCGCATCCACCGCCCCAGTCAGCCACGACGCGACCAGTTCGAGCTGCGCGCGCGAAGCACCAGAGTCCTGTCGGGGAGGGCTCGCGCGCCCCACGAGCAAGGCACCGCCTGCGTTGCGCTCTGTGATGACCGGAACACAGATGATTTGCAGGTCGTTGAGATCAAGCGCCTGCGATGAGCGTTCCTTGATCGACATCGCGATCATCGACAACAAGGCGGCTTCCCCGTGTTCCAGCATGGAGGACAACCGTGCCGCCTGGTCACCCAGCGCTGGCAGCAATACCGATGGCCGGCTGTCGACCAGGACAAGATCGACCTTCAGGCGGCGCCGAAGCTCCAGCAGCCAATCCCACGACCGGTCCCGCACTGCGACCTCGAACGACGACGGTTCCTGAGTCACCAGAAAAGAGCTCTCGGTATTCGACATCTGTGTCGATTCCCGCAGAGCCGCGCGGGATCGATCGACGAACTCCTGCAAGCCGGTCGCCAGCGGTTCAGCGACACTTATCGAATAACGCTCGAATCGAGAAGGCATTAGGCCGCGATCGCTAGGACGAAAGGCGTCCGCTGTGGCGACAACCGATCACAGCGAGTGAGCCTAGCTCAGCTGGACTACACAGGCAACGTAGTTTGGCGGTTTCAGGTCTCAGTGAGGGCCTGACTTCCGTTCGAGTCTCTCCTTGACCAGTGTGACGAGGCTGGAGGGCGAGATCGGCTTTACAACGTAGTCCGCCCCGGCTCGGCGAGCCTCCGCCTCCAGGACCTCGTCGTGAAAGCCTGTCACTATAATGGTCGGAATTGGCTGGGGGCTCAGAAGCAGCAACTGAAGTCCGTTGAACCCTCCGAGACGCAGGTCGGCAATCACGAGGTCAGGGCTTTCAGTGGCGGCTGCGTGCCGGCCCTCCTGATAGGTGCTCGTGGCTATCACGTCATGACCGGCAAGTCTCAGGAATTCTCGATATCCGGTCCGGGTTGCGTCGTCGTCCTCGACGATCAGAATTTTCGCCATGAGCGCCTCTCGACCTCGAACCTCACGGAATGAGTCGAGGACTAATCGCTGGCTGATGATAGGCCGATTAGGTTGGGGAGATCACTTCTGAAGTCACGTGTGACTTCAGATTTTCTGCAATTGCACGGTTTCCTTGTTCCTTAATCACGTCATTTTGTGAACGCGCGAGTGAGTTTGGCGGAACATCAGAGAAGTTTAGTGCAATTCGGTCGCTAAGCTGTGGTGTTCGGTCGGCAGATCGACCGGCAACCAGGTTGCAATTTCACATTTTGTTATGAGCGATCCGCTCCCCGACCCGGACGAGGAAATCGTCGTCAAGCTTCCCGAGGAAGCGTCGCTGGACGACCTGATCGCCGGTCTGGAAGCATCATGGCAGGGGGCCACGCCAGCTCCGCAGAGCCCCCCTGAGCAGCCACCTCCTGCGCCAGTAGAGGGGCCGCCTCCTCCCCAGCGGCAAGAGCGGAGAGGTGCCGAGCGGAAGGAACCGCACGAGTTCAAAGCCGAGTTGCGGCTTGCCGTTGCAGGCTTTCCGATGCGGCTGGTGAATCTATCGTCAACGGGCTTATTGGCCGAAACCAATCAACGACTGTGTCCGGGCCGAACCGTTGACGTTTTCCTTCGTTATGGTGGCGTTCGCAAGGTTCTCCGTGCCACGGTCATCCGATCGTCGATGCACGCGGTCGCGCCCACTCCGGTATTTCGCGCGGCCTTGCAATTTGAAGACACCTTAGCCTTGCAGGACGCAGACTTATGAGCTTGATGCCGTCGCTGTGCGCGGCCCTTGAACGTGCCGGTGGAGATCGATTGGTGATGCGGGCTGGCGAGCGCCCACATGTCCTGGCCGGCGAGCGCCGTCATGATGTGGCCTCCGCCGTCCTTTCCGTGAACGCGGTTGAAGCGTTGGCGGAACAGATCCTGTCCGCAGCGGCTCGTCAGGAGTTGTCGGCAAACGGCACCGTGACTGAGCCCGTCCACTCTGCATCGTTCGCGCATCCGCTGACCGCACGAGCCGAGCGAGTCGGCAATGATTTCTGTATCGAGCTGATCGTTTCAGTGGTAACGGAAACCCCTGCGGTTCCTGCTGAACCCGAGGTCGCCTACGTCCCGCCAGCGTCAGCTGAACCCGAGCTCAGTCCCGTCGCACCGCCGGCAGCGCAGGAGCCTGAGACCGACCCCGTCGAGGTGCCCCCGCCGCCGATGGAGCACGCGGTCGCTGCATCGGATCCTGAACCCGCGCCAGAACCTGTAGCCGCGCCCGTAGCGCCTGCCCCGATCAGTGTGTATGTCCCGGAGCCCGTGGCCGAGACGGTTCGAGAAGTCGCAACCGAATCTCCACGTGATCCTCGACCTGAACCAGCACGACAGCCTGAGGTGACGGTTGTGACAAGAGTTCAAGAGCCGGTACGGGCTCCACGACCTGTAGCAAGTACCACCGCTGCGTTGGACTTGTTTGAGTGGATCGGTCATGCCAGCGAGCTCGGCGCAACGACGTTGTATCTAAGGGCCGGCTCGCCTGCTTCAGCACGCATCGACGAACGAATCCAGCCGATCAGCCGGGACGTCGTTGCGGCGGCAGTCATCGACGATGCGACCAATGTGTTCACGCGTGGTGGCGACGGTATCTGGGAGCCGCGCGGCGATGGCGAGTGGGTGCGTGAAGACGATGAGTTCGGCTACGTCAGTTGCCGCGTCTTCGCTGACCAACAGGGAAGCGGACTGATCATTCACCTCCGTCCGTCCACCTCACTGAAGCTTCTCCACAAGCACATTCCTCGTCAGGTTCGAGTTGCGTGCGAAGGGAACGGCCTCGTCGTAGTTGCCGCTTCAACCGAGGCAGACGTTGAAGCGCTCGCGGCCGCCCTCGCCGACTGGAGCGGCCGAGACCGCGGGGGATACCTGATCTCTCTCCAGCGACGAAGCCGATCGCAGGCGGAAATCTCTGGCGCATTCGTCAGCCAACGAACGATCGCGGGCACGGACAAGGACTTCGCTGCTGCGATTCGTCGAGCCGCACAGGAAAGCCCCGACATTCTGCTGGTGACGGGGTTGCAGGCTGAGCAGCCTCTGCAGGCCGCGGTGCTCGCCGCAGCAGGCGGACGGCTGGTGATAGCAGGCGTGGTCGCGCCCACGACAGTCGAGGCACTCCGGATGTTGTCCGGCTCGGACGCTCACGTGCGCCGCGCCATGGCCGCTTCGTTCCGCGCCGCCATCGGGTATCGCAGCCTTCGCCGCCTGGGTGGTGGAAGAACCCTCATTCAGGATGTCGTCCTCGCAACGAGCACGGTGTGTGGACTCATCGAGTCCGGCGATTTCGACGGGCTGGCGCGCACGCAGAACGACGTCGCGTCGAAAATGCGCTCTGTGGATGAATCGCTTGCTCGCGCGGTGACGCGCCGTCAGATTTCGCTGCGAGAAGCAGCCAGCCAGGCCATCGACCGAACCCACCTGGTCGCGTTGGTGCGATCTCAGGCGCGCACAAGTTCGTCGGGCAGACTGGCGCTGGCCGGTGGCCGAGACGTGACGGCGGTGGCATCGAACACGTCGGTCGATCAGGGCGACCGTGTCAGTGCGGCCGTAAGCGGCTTCTCACGATACTGAGCGCTGGCCGAAGAGCCGCTCTTCCAACGCTCCGCAGATCGCGTGGAACGTTACCAGGTGCACTTCCTGGATTCGAGGCGTCTGACGGAGCGGAACAGCCATCAGGACATCGCAATGCTCCGCCATCCGTCCGCCCTCTGATCCACTCAGACCGATCGTCCTGAGGCCAAGTTCGCGAGCTCGACGAAGGCCGTTCACGACGTTCGGTGAATTGCCACTCGTCGAGATTCCCCAAGCAACATCTCCAGGCCGACCGAGGCCCTCGACCTGTCTTGCAAAGATATCGTCGAATCGACAGTCATTGCTCCATGCCGTGAGCAACGCCTGATTGGTCGTCAATGCGACCGCCGGCAAGGGTCGACGATCCAGCAGGAAACGGCCAACCAGTTCAGCGCAGAGATGCTGTGCGTCCGCCGAGGACCCCCCGTTGCCGAAGGCGAGCAGGGTTCTGCCCTCACGGAACGCTTTCTCGAGCAGATCAACCGCGCCTTCGACGGTTGCGGGATAGGAACTGTCGCTGATATTTCGTAGCGTATCTGCGGCCTCTCGCAGGAGGCGTGACACGTCGGCATGCATAGATATCTAGACCGTTGCCTGAGCAGTCATGAAGAAGCTGTCGATGATGTGGCGGAGTTGCGCCACATTTTCAGCGCTGTTGACACTGATTCGCAGGTGCGAGCCCGAATCAAGACCCTTCGAGTACCAGGCGCAGAGTGCGCGCAGCTTGTTGATCACCCACCGCTCATGACCTGATGCAGGAGCCGAGGTTTGCGGCACCCCTGGTGCCAGGTGACGGAAGCCTTGTTGCTCGTGTTCGCGCTCATCAAGAAGTAGATCGATGTAGTCGAGCAGAAACAGGCCTCTTTCAGCCATCGTGACCGTGCGCGGCGCACGCCCGGCAGCAATATCGGCGGCCTGCGCGAGGATCCAGGGATTACGGAGAACGCCACGCCCGACCAGCACACCGCTGACACCAGTGTTCATCCGCTCGACAATCTGTTCCGGCTCCACGCAGTCGCCACTACCGAGCACCGGAATCTTCAGATCGCCCGCGACCTGGCGGACGAGTTCCCAATCTGCCCAACCGCTGTACGACTGCTCCGCGGTTCGGCCGTGGATCGTGACCGCTGATGCACCGGCCTCCTGCACCATCTTCGCGAGCACAGGTGCATTCCGCTCGTTGTCCTTCCAGCCGGCACGCATCTTCACCGTCACTGGAATTGTGACAGCATCCACCATGGCCTCCACAACGCGCGCGGCGTGATCGGGTTCACGCATCAGACTGCAGCCGGCGTTGTGCTTGGCGATCTTCGGAACGGGACACCCCATGTTGATATCGACGATGTCCGCGCCCATATCCTGCACGATTCGCGCTGCCGCCGCCATCTTCGGTGGATCGCCACCAAAGATCTGAATCGAGACGGGCCTCTCCTCCTCGGTGTACTCGGCGTATTCGAGCGTGCGGTCGATGCCGCGCACGAGCCCCTCGGACGAAACCATCTCCGTCACGACGAGGCCGCAGCCGCCATGCCGCTTGACGAGACGCCGGAAAGCGGTGTCCGTCATGCCGGCCATCGGGGCCACGACGTACGGAGACGCGAGCTCGATCGAGCCGATTTTCATGGGAATGTCAGTAGGCGCGGACGTCGGCGGCGTCGACTTCCACACTCACCGCCTGCCCAATCAGGTCCACGGAAAGTACGAGGCGGGCCTTGTCGTTCTTGCGAACCAGGCGGCCAATCACGCCGCTCAGCGGTCCGTGAACCACTTCGACCATCATGCCTTCGCGAATCATCGGGCAGGGATCGTAAGCCAGGTCACTCTGGACAAGGCGGCGGATGCCGTCGATTTCCTGTTCCGGAATCGGAGCCGGTTCTCCCTCGAACGAGATGATGCTGACGACGCCCGTGCACTTCAGGACAGGCAGGCGCTCCCGCGGATCGAATCGGGCAAAGCAGTAGCCGGGAAACAACGGCCAATCGATTTTCTTCTTGCGATCCTTCCAACGGCTCCAGCGAGTGACTGTCGGAAGAAACGTCTCGATACGCTTCTGCTCGAGTTGTTCCCGGACGACCTGCTCGTGCCTGGATCGTGTCCACAGCGCAAACCAATTCTCGTCGGAGTCACCCTTCACGGAGATTCCTGCCAAGGCATTCGGCTTGCCCTCTTTCATCGAGAGGTCTCGGCGGCCGAACTCTGCTGACTTGCGGTCTCCTTACGCTTGGCGAGTGCTGTTTCGTATGCCTTCTTGAGCTCCGGATTGCGCCAGGTTATGGTCGCCTGGGCGCGCAGGCGGTCGAGATACTTCTCGCGCTCGCCGCGCAGCTTCTGATCACCAATCCGATTCCCGATCTCCCCACGCGCCTCCTCGAACGACCGGAGCTTGGCGTCAGTTCGTGATTCGAGCTTGAGCAACTGGTATCCACGCTGTGTGCGTATCGGTTCAGTGACGTCGCCGACCTGCATCTTCGCCAGCAAGTCGCGGAGGGTCGGTGCCAACTCACCGCTGTTCAATGGCCCGATCAAGCCGCCATTCGCCTTGGAGGCTGCCACCGAGTATTCGCCTGCGAGACGTGGGAACGGCTCCCCCCCGAGCAACCTCTTTCTGAGGTTCTGCGCCTGCTCCCGGACTGTGTCGTCCTCTGCAACGTTCACCCCGCGGTCAGTGGTGCGAACTTCGAGAAGGATTTCCCGCAACGTGATTTCAGCAGGCGACGTGAACTCCTGTCGATGGGCCTCGTAGTACGCCCTCGACTCTTCGTCCGTGATGCTGATCTTCTCGAGAATCTCCGCGCGTTGAACCTGGCTCACCAGCATCTGGCGCTCCAGATTCCGGCGCAGATCGGCCATAGTCAAGCCCTCCTGCTTGAGGGCCTCCTGGAATTTCGCGTCGTCCTGAAGGTTATTCGACGTCTTGATGTTCTCGAGAATCTGCGCGAACTGCTGATCGCCGAGTGCGTACCCTGATTCTCGGCCGCGCTGAACCAGTAACAGTTCGTCAACTGCGGCCAGAATGAGATCCGGCGTGATGGCGGCGACGGCCTTTTGCAGCTCGGCACTGGCGGGGGTGGCATTCGCCAACTCGGGACGATTTCGAAGTTCAGCGACCTGGCGGGCCTCGAATTCGGTCTTGGTGATGATTTCACCATTCACCTTGACGAGTACCTGCTCGAGAATCTCGGCGCGAACCCCAGGGGAAACTGCCACCGCACCCAGAACGACTGCGGCCACAGCGACTCGCTTCAGCATGACAATTCCTTCAAGATCAGTATTTTACATGACATCGAGCCGTGATGGCTCATCGTCCGTCAATTGCCTGAAGCAGAGACATCAACCTTGAAAACATACCGTCCTCCGCCCGAGGGTCGATTTCGGGCTTCCGCAGAACCTCGGCCTTCGTAAATCCCGGCTTCACCTCCCCGACGGTCGCTCTGGTCGTCCACCAGCTGGTCTGCGCTTCACCCTGAGCCTTGCCCGTACCGCGTCGCTGTGGCGGCCTGGGGCCCGGCGCCTGAGCGGCTGCTGCCGGTGCGTCCAGGTCCAGTTTGACCGACACGGGGGGGACCAGGACGGCCCCCGGCCAACTGCCGACGACTCTGACCAGGCGTGCACCGTCGAGCCGCGCATTGGCTCTGAACTTAATGACGACCAAATGCCCTTCCCGGTCGATGGAATCGATGTCGAGACGATCCGCCTTGATGCGAATCCGGCCATACTCCGCCAGGTTGAGGACCGACGCCGGCGGCGCACCATAGCGATCCCAGACTTCCTCCAGGACGCCCGCCAACTCCTGCTCACTTCTGGCTGAGGCGACCTTGCGGTAGACCATCAACCGCTGATTCATGTCGTGGATGTAGCCAGGGTCGATCTTCAGGTCGATTCGAAGATTGACGGTCGCGCGTGTCTCCTCTTCCAGCTCCTCACCCCTGAGCTCGCGAATCGTCTCCTCGAGAAGCTTGGTGTACATCTCGAAGCCGACAGCATCGATGTGTCCGCTCTGTTCGCCGCCCAACAGATTGCCTGCGCCACGAATCTCGAGGTCGAGCGCCGCCACTCGGAACCCGCTTCCAAGGTCGCTGAACTCCTTGATCGCTGCAAGGCGCTTTCTTGCAACCGGCGAGAGTGATTCCTGCGGGGGGATCAGGAGGTAAGCGTACGCCGCTCGGTCCGAGCGCCCTACCCGTCCGCGCAACTGGTACAACTGCGCAAGGCCGTACCGGTCCGCGCGATTGATGATGATCGTGTTCGCGTTTGGGATGTCGAGCCCGTTCTCTACGATCGTCGTCGCCAGCAGGATATCGAAGCGGCCCTCGACAAACCCCAGCATCGCGCGCTCCAGTTCCTCTTCGCCCATCTGGCCGTGACCGATCGCCATCCTGGCCTCGGGGACGAGGCGTTGTAACAGGTTGCCGATCGAAAAGATCGACTCGACACGGTTGTGAACGAAGTAGATCTGCCCTCTTCGAGCCAGCTCACTTCGAATGGCCCGTTCGATCACAGGCGCGTCGAACTTCACGACATTGGTTTGAATGGACAGCCGGTCCTTTGGAGGCGTTTCGATAATCGACATGTCCCGGATGCCGACGAGAGACATGTTCAGCGTTCGCGGAATCGGTGTCGCCGTCATGGTCAGCACATCGACGCGCTTCCGCATCTGCTTGATGCGCTCCTTGTGCGCGACGCCGAATCGCTGCTCTTCATCGACGACCAGAAGCCCCAGATCCTTGAACTGCACGTCCTTGGACAGGAGTCGGTGGGTGCCGACGATGATGTCGACGCGCCCCGCCGTCAGCCGATCGAGAACCTCCTTCGTTTCCTGTTTTGTTCGGAAACGACTGACCATGTCGATGACCACCGGAAATCCCGCGAAGCGATCGCGCAGCGTCTTCAAGTGCTGAAACGCGAGCACAGTCGTTGGCGCGAGGACGGCCACCTGCTTCGCGTCGAGAACAGCCTTGAACGCCGCTCGCATCGCGACCTCGGTCTTTCCGTACCCGACATCTCCACAGAGGAGGCGATCCATGGGGGTGGCCGCCTCCATGTCTCGCTTCACATCGGCAATGGCGGCCGCCTGATCTGGCGTCGGCTCGTATGGGAACGCTCCCTCGAACTCTTCCTGCCAGTGCGTGTCGGCTGGGAACGCGTGCCCGGTTACTGCCTTGCGCTGCGCATAGAGCTTGAGGAGTTCCTCCGCCATGTCGCGCATCGCCTTCTTGACGCGCGTCTTGGCCTTCTCCCACGTGGTGCCGCCGAGCCGATCGAGAGGTGGGCGGGTGCCACCCGTGTACTTCTGAATGAGATCGAGCCGCTCGACTGGAACGAAGAGCTTGTCGTCTCCGTGGTAGCGCAGTTCGAGAAATTCTTGTATGTCAGCACCGGACGCTGTCGCCGACCGCGCTCCAGTCGCGAGTTGCTTGAGTCCGACGAATTCACCGATGCCATGATCGACGTGGACAACGAGGTCGCCAACCTTCAGATCGCGGAAATCCGAGAGGAACGTGCGCGCCGCCGATCGGCGGCGTTCATGGACCTTCCGTTCCTCCTCGAAGACGTCGGTCTCCGCCCAGAACTGCAGGTTCGCTTCGGGGAGCCGGAAACCCTTCGACAGCCGCCCGGTACCGACGAGCACCGACGCCGTGTGCGCGTCCTCGGCACGTTCGATCGGCACCGCATGGATTTCATAGTCGGCCAGCAGCTCGATCGTTCTCTCGGCGCGACCCGGCGAGTGCGCGACGAAAACGAGCGCGTCG